>VGXJ01000309.1 GCA_016873375.1 Phycisphaerae bacterium | reverse complement strand
GCCAAGGTCGCGGCACTCCTGGGCAAGGAGGCTGCGCTCTTCACGCCCAGCGGCACGATGGCGAACCAGTTGGCCATTCGCTGCCACACGGAGCCAGGTGACGAGATCGTCGCACACGCCGAGAGCCACATCATCCACTACGAGACCGGCTCGCCGGCGGCGCTCTCGGGCTGCATGATCCGCTCGCTTGAGGGCCCTCGCGGCCAATTCAATGCAGAGGCTGTCCGCGGGGCGATCCGCGGCTCGGACATCCACTCCCCTCGCTCACGGCTCTTGGTCCTGGAGAACACGCAGAATCGCGCCGGAGGCACAGTGTGGCCACTGGACGCAGCGCAGGCCGTGGCCGCTGCCGCACGCACCGCTGGCCTCGCCGTGCACATCGACGGCGCACGCCTCTTCAATGCGTCGATCGCAGCGGGATACAGCCCGGCCATGTTTGCCGCAGTCGCCGACACCGTGAGCATCTGCTTCAGCAAGGGCCTGGGCGCCCCCGTCGGCAGCGCGCTCTGCGGCCCGGCTCCGCTCATCGCGCGCGCGCGCCGATTCCGCAAGATGTTCGGCGGGGGTATGCGCCAGAGCGGCCTGCTTGCGGCTGCCTGCATCCATGCCCTCGATCATCATGTTGATCGTCTCGCCGATGATCACTCCAACGCCCGCCACCTGGCCACGCTGCTCCAAGGCATTCCGGGCACGCGGCTCGACCCGGGACTCGACGGCATCGAGACCAACATGGTCTTCGTCTCCATCGATCCCTCGCTCGGCACGGCGGCGGGATTCTGCAAGCGACTGGCGGCGGCAGGCGTCCGGATGATTCCGATGGGCGAACGCCGGATCCGTGCGGTGACGCATCTGGATGTCGACCGTGCGGCCATCGAACAGGCTGCAGGAACGGTGCGTTCCATGCTGTCCAATCCTGCGGCCTAGCATGCGTGCATGACCGACCCGCGCTTCGACCAGCTGGCTGCGACCATCAGCCGTCACTCCTGCGACCTCCAGAAGGGCGAGCATGTCCTCATCGAGGCCTTCGACATTCCCGATGAGATGGTCGTATCGCTGGTCGAGGCCGCCCGTGCGATGGGCGCCCACCCCCATGTCGCCGAGCGCTCGCCACGGATCATGCGGGCCTTGAACGAGGCCGCTTCGGAGGACCAATTGCGGATGTGGGCCGATTGCGATCTCTTCCGCATGGAGCGCATGCAGGCGTATGTCGGCCTTCGCGGCGGGGCCAACGCCAACGAGATGGCCGGTGTCCCGGATGACCAGACCAAGCGCATCGGTGCGCTCTACGGCAAGCCCGTCCACATGGAACGCCGCGTCAAGCACACCAAGTGGGTGGTGCTGCGCTGGCCCAGCCCGGGCATGGCCCAGCTCGCGCGCATGAGCACGCGCGACTTCGAGGACTTCTACTTCCGCGTCTGCTGCGTCGACTACGCACGCATGGAACGGGCGGTCGTCCCGCTGGTGGCACGCATGAAGTCAACGGACCGCGTGCGGATCAAGGGGCCGGGCGACACCGATCTTTCCTTCAGCATCAAGGGCATCGGCGTCGTGCCCTGCTGCGGATCCCGCAACATCCCCGATGGGGAGTGCTTCACGGCCCCCGTGCGTGACAGCGTGGAGGGCGTGCTCCACTACAACACGCCGACGATCTACAACGGTACGAGCTTCGCCAATGTGCGCCTGGAGTTCCGCAAGGGCCGGATCGAGCGTGCCACATGCGACGGCGATTCCGCCCGGCTGAACGCCATCCTCGATGCCGACGCCGGCGCCCGCTACATCGGCGAGTTCGCGATCGCCTTCAACCCGATGATCCTCCACCCGATGCAGGACATCCTGTTCGATGAAAAGATCGCGGGCAGCTTCCACTTCACGCCGGGCCAGTGCTATGAGGAAACCGAGAACGGCAACCGAAGCCAGGTCCACTGGGACCTCGTATGCATCCAGCGCCCCGAGTGCGGCGGCGGCACCATCGAGTTTGATGGACAGGTGATCCGCCGGGATGGTCTCTTCGTCGTCGATGACCTGCTTGGCCTCAACCCCGATCGACTTGCCTGATGCTGCGTCACGCCCCAAGCACAAGAACACCCATGAGCCACTCGCCGAACCGATCCATGCACCGAGCGATCACCGCAGCCACCGTGATGGCCATGGTCGTGCTGGCACCTGCAGGCTGCGATGACGGCGCGACCTACAGCACCGCCAAGCCGACGCCCACTGCCCCATCCCCTGCGCCAGCCCCAGCCGCTGCAACCAACGCGAACGGGCAGCCGCAGGCAGTGCCTGACGGCAAGCGGCAATCGAGCAGCGTGCTGGGCAAGGCCCGCGACAGGGCACTCGATGTGCGTGATCAAATGGAAGCCCGGGACCGCGAGATCCAGAAGCAGATCGACGACATCAAGCCCTAGTCA
>VGXJ01000308.1 GCA_016873375.1 Phycisphaerae bacterium | reverse complement strand
TTCCCTCGAACGATCCATCCGTCAAGCACGCGGTGAACCAGAACCGGCGCCCGCAGCCGTCGCAACAGGAGCACTTCGCTTGGTCACCCTTGATGGGACCACGCCACCGACCACGCCAGAGTCGCCTGACTCCGA
The DNA here is from genome assembly GCA_016873375.1 of Phycisphaerae bacterium. Taxonomy (GTDB): domain Bacteria; phylum Planctomycetota; class Phycisphaerae; order Phycisphaerales; family SM1A02; genus SYIB01. Next base: position 2,275 of record VGXJ01000308.1, on the reverse strand, counting down.
TGGCCCGACCATGGTGGCACCAAGCCAGGTCGACACCGTGATGTCGACGAGCTACGTCTTCGATGCCAAGCTGGACAAGTGGGTCCCTGCCCGCGCCGCGACCACCATTCCTGCACCCGCGCCCTCATCCAAGGCCGCCGCGGCCGCACCGGGCTCGCCGCCGCCTGCTGCTCCGCTGATCGATGAAGACCTGATCCCGAAGGGCATCCGCGAAAAGTACTCCGTCGAGGACATCCAACGCATAGCCGCCCGTGACATCGAGGATGGCACCCTCGACGGACGCATCACGCGCCTGCTCGAGATCGATTACCGAGACTTGATCGCCGGGAAGTCCATCCTCAACGTGATCGTCCGTCCGGATGACTTCATCAACGTGGTGCCGCCGCCGACCGGCGTCGTCTACATCGATGGCGAAGTCTCACGACCCGGTCCCTACGACCTTCCTGCGACTGGCCAGCTCACCCTCAGCCGCCTCGTCGCCGCAGCGGGTGGGCTTGGTCCCTTGGCGATTCCGGAGCGTGTCGATTTGGTTCGCCGTGTGGGGGATCGCGAGGCGACCATCCGGGTCAACCTCGCAGCCATCCGTGAACGTGCCGAGCCTGACATCGTGCTCAAGAGCGATGACCATGTGATCATCGGAACGAACTTCTTCGCACAGCCCTTGGCAGTCATCCGAAATGGGTTCCGAATGACGTATGGATTCGGTTTCCTCGTCGATCGCAACTGGGGCAACGACATCTTCGGGGTGCCGCCCGATTCGCTGACCGTCAATTGACCGAGCATCCATGCGCAGACGATCCCAGCCCTGCACGCGGTCGCACAGTGGCGAAAGTCCACTCGAGGATGCCTCATGACGAGTTCAGGCGCCCAGACTCCCCGCCTTGCCGAACCCACCGCACCGGTGGTGGCCAGCATGTTGGTCGTGCTGGGCCTCCTGGGGCTCGCTGTCTTCTATGACTTCGTGCGTCGGCAGGTGGCCTTTGCCGTGAGCGAGCCATCTGACTGGGGACACACCCTCATCATTCCTGCCGTGGGCGCCTACTTCGTCTGGCTTCGCCGCGATGAGCTGGAGGCCGAGCCGTTCAGGCCATTCTGGCCAGCCTTGGCGATCCTGCTCGTCGGCGTCGCGTGGTATGCGCTGTGTGTGATCGGCCCAAAGCCACTGTTCCACCACAACCTGCAGGCAGCCGGAGTGACACTCGCCCTGATGGGTGCGGCCTGGACGATCCTTGGCACGCGCGCCATACGAGTGCTGTGGTTCCCCCTGCTTTACGTTTGCATCTTCAGCCAGACGCTCTCGGAGCGCATGCTGTCCAAGTTCACGTTCCTGCTGCAGGATCTTGCTGCGCTCGGTGCCTACGGATTGCTGCTCGTCTTCGGGTTCGATGCCGATCGCAGCGGCAACACCATCACGGTGATCAGTGAGGGTGTGTCGCATCCCTTGAATGTCGCCGAAGCCTGCAGCGGCATGCGCATGGTGGTTGCATTCACGGCGCTCGGGACGTTCCTTGCATACACGCAGATGCGCGGCCTGCTGCAGCGCACGCTCATGGTGCTGTCAGCCATCCCTGTCGCGGTGGCCGTCAACATCCTGCGCATCGTCACGCTCGGCGTGCTTTCGCTCGCCGACGCCAACTTTGCTGCCGGTGAGTTCCACCACTTCGTTGGCCTCGTGTGGATGCTGCCTGGCTTGCTGCTCTTCCTCGGCGTGCAGTGGGTGATCAACAACATCCTGGTCGATGACCCGGGGGTGCGTCGTGCGATTTGACCCGCGGTGCACGATCGCCTACGCAGCGGTCTGCCTGACACTTGCCGGCAGCACGCTGGGATTCCGAGCTGCGATCGAGCAACTCAACGTGTACCTCCGCAAGGAAGCCGTCCCGCTCCGGGAGTCGCTCGACAGCATCCCGGTCGTGCTCGGTGCATGGCAACGGACTGGCGAGGATGTGCGGTACGGAGCTGACATCGAGACCGAACTCGGTACGAAGCAGTACCTGCTGCGAACCTACGAGCGCAGCGGCGATCAGGGCCGCGAGCGCGTGCAACTCCACATTGCGTACTACACCGGCCTCATCGATACGGTGCCCCACGTCCCTGAACGGTGCTGGGGCGCTGCCGGCATGATCATGACTGAACAGCCTCATGATGTCGCTCTCAATGTGGATACTGCTACCTGGCAATGTGGAGAGGCCCGCAACGCTTCGACCAATCAGCAGTACCCCACAGCCATGGTGCGAGATCCAGTCACTCGCAAGGAGCAACTCGTGCACCTGCC
>VGXJ01000307.1 GCA_016873375.1 Phycisphaerae bacterium | reverse complement strand
CAAGCGCGCCTCAGAACATCAAGTCGATCTTCTGGCCTGGCAGCGTTGCGGGCACGAACCACGCGTCACCGCGGCGCTCGATGGCGACCGGCTTGCCGTCGCTCGAGGCGCCCTTGGCCAGGCACCCCTTGGGCAACCTGATCCAAAGCGGCTCGAAGCCGCACTCGATGCGGACCGCGTGCATCGCGTGTGCACGCCACTGCGCGAGCACCTCATGCCCGCCCCGCGCGCGCAGCCCCTGGTAGCCGCCGTTGACCCACTCATCGGGCCATGCCGGCAGAACATGCACGACATGACCGTACTCGGCACCCTCGCCCAATCGCTGGTGCGACTGCAGCATCATCTCGGCCAGGCCCGCTGCACCACCGAAGTTCCCGTCGATCTGGAACGGCGGGTGGTTGTCGAAGAGGTTCGAGAGCGTGCTCTTGCGCAGGAGTTCGTTGAGCTGCCGCCACGACTCATTGCCATCCCGAAGCCTGGCGAAGAAGTTCACAAGCCACGCGCGCGACCACCCTGTGTGGCCACCGCCGTTGGCGAGCCGATGCTCAAGCGACTTCCGTGCCGCTGCGACGAGCTCAGGCGTCTCCTCGGTGGTGAAGAGTGCCGCCGGGTGCAAGCCGTAGAGATGGCTCATGTGCCGATGACCGGGCTCGGCCTCGGGCCACGGCTTCGACCACTCCATTAGGCGACCATCCTCACCGACCATCGTGTGCGAAAGCAGTGGCAAGGCATCGCGAATCCTTCGTGCGATGCGGTCCTCCTGTTCACCGAGGGCATCGGCCGCGGCGATCGTGCAGCGCCAGCAGTCCTCGATGATCTGCTGGTCCATCGCGTTCCCCATACCCAGGTCGGCACGGGATCCGTCCGGAAGGATGAAGCTGTTCTCCGGGCTTGAACTTGGTCCTGCGATGAGCTTGCCGGAAGACGGATCGCGCACGAGCCAATCGAGGTAGAACTCGCTTGCGCCACGCAGGAGCGGCCACGCGCGCCTCAACTGGGCGAGATCGCCGCCGAAGGCGTAGTGCTCCCAGCCATGGCGTGCCAGCCAGCCGCCACCATGCGGCCAGAGCCCCCACACGGTCTGCCCCGTCGCCGTGGCGCGGTGCCAGGCATCGCTCGTGTGGTGCGCACACCAACCGCCGGCGCCATACATCTCGCGAGCGACCTTGGCTCCGCGCACGGCCAGCGACTCCGTGAAACAGAGCAGCGGATCGAAGCACTCAGGCGTGTTCAGCACCTCGCATGCCCAGTAGTTCATCTGCAAGTTGATGTTGGTGTGGTAGTCCGCTCCCCATGGGGCCTTGAGGTGCTCATTCCACATGCCCTGCAGGTTGGCAGGCAGGTCGCCGGGCTGGCTGCACGAAAGCAAGAGGTACCGAGCGAACTGCGCGTGGATCGCGATGAGCTCGGGGTCTGGCTGGCCGGCTTCCATCCGTTCCCGCCGGCGATCGGTCGGGAGTGCGCGCGCCGCCGGATCGCTCGGATCAAGGTCGATCGTCACGCGGCGCATGCGCTTGCTGAACCACTTGATGTGCTCGTCGCGCAAGGGCTGTTCGCTGGTTGCCGCCGTGGTCAGGTCCTTCGCGTTGCGGTCGCTGATCGACGTCTCGCCCCAGTAGTCCGTGCGGCCCGCGATGACCAGGTAGACCGAGTCGGCACGCTCGATGCGCAGCGTCGCCCCATCCTGCACGCAGGTTCCCCCGCGCGGGAGCGCCATGACACTGGCTTCGAAGGTCACGCCAGCCGCTGCATCGACCTCCGTGCGCCCCCAGACCCGAACGATGCCTGAACCCTTGGTCGTCCCCGCATCGATCACAAGCGGACAGCCCTCACAGCTCGGCTGGCGCTCGAGTGCCACCGTCAGGTCAATGCCACGAGGCTGGTCACACACGAGCTCGACCACGACCACATCGTGAGGCTTGCTCGCGAAGACGGTGCGCATGTAGTTCACACCGTCCTTGGTCCATGTGGTGGCGCTGATCCCAGTGAGTAGGTCAAGGCCCCGTCGATAGCCCGTCAAGCGCTCCATGCCGGGCATGTGCAGCACGAGTTCACCGAGTGTCTGGTGAGATCGGTCGGTCTCGGGATCCATCAAGGTGCGCTGTGCGAGGTTCTGACCCTCGCGGACCTTGCCGGCAAGCAGCAGGTCGCGCACATCGGCAACCTCCATCGAGAGAGCGCGCGGCTGCAGATCGTCGCGCCGGCCCTGCCAGACAGAATCCTCATTGAGTTGCAGCCGGGACTCATGAACCCCGCCGTAGTCCATCGCGCCCAGCCGCCCATTACCCACCGGCAGCGCCTCGTTCCAGGAACGAGCGGGCTGGTCGAACCAGATCACCGCACCGTCGGGTGCAGGCTGCGAGGATCGCTCGATGGCTGGGACTGCAGCCGCCGCGGCCTCGGGCTTGGAGG
>VGXJ01000306.1 GCA_016873375.1 Phycisphaerae bacterium | reverse complement strand
CCGGTCACGATACTCATCAACTTCATCGCGTTTCCGATCATCTACCTCGTGGCGGTGCCCACGGGTGTCCTGGCGAGCGTGCGTCGCGGGGGTGCCTTCGATGTGATCAGCGGCCTGATGTTCCTGCTGCTGTACTCGATTCCGGTCGTGCTCACGGGTGTCTTCGCCATCGGCTTCCTCGCCAACAACCAGTACCTCGGCTGGTTCCCTGTGAGCGGGCTGCACGACAGCGCGGCCGCGACGATGACCTTCATGCCGTACACGGATGCAGCGGGGGCCTGGCACCGTGGCTGGTTGCTTGACATGGTCTGGCACCTTGCGCTTCCGGTGCTGTGCCTGGTCTACGCGGGCTTCGCGGTGCTCAGCAAGCAGACCCGCGCGGCGATGCTCGAGAACTTCAGCTCCGACTATGTCCGCACCGCGCGCGCCAAGGGCGTGCCATCGCGTGATGTCATCATCAGCCATGTGCTGCGCAACAGCCTGCTGCCGCTCATCACGATGTTCGTCGGCATCTTCCCGGCCATGCTCGGTGGCAGCGTGGTCGTCGAGCGCATCTTCACCATTCCCGGCATGGGCAGCCTGGTCATCGAGGCGATCAACCTCCGCGACCGCGAGCTCATCCTGGCGAACACCTTCATGATCTCGTCGGTCAGCCTGCTCGCGCTCCTGCTCGCCGACATCCTGTACGCCCTGTGCGACCCGCGGGTGGCCTATGACTGAGCCGCGCCCATCCACACCAACAGCCGTCTCTGGCGTCGAGGTCATGCGTGGCATCGGCGCACAAGAGGCCAAGGGCTTCTGGGCCGACGCGTGGGATCGGGTCCGTCGCCGTCCGGGTGCCATGCTCGGCATGGCATGGATCGCCGCCATGGGCTTCTTCGCCGTCTTTGCGCCCCTGATCGCGAATGCCCATCCGATCCGTCTTGAACGGCTCGGTGCGGACGGTCAGGTGCTGGCGGTCGAGTGGCCGCTCTTTGCCTACCTCAGCCCGACCGATTGGCTGCTGATGATCGCCACGGCGTTCGGCGTGCCGTGGGTCTTCTTCGGGTCTGGCCGTCTTGGCCGGTCCGGCCGGATCGGCGTGCTCGTCGGCCTCACCATGCAGGCTGGCGCGACGATCGTGCTCGCGGCGCTCCTGGTCTGGGCCGCCGAAGGATCCGGAGTCGAGTCGCTCGAACGGCTCACGCGGCTTGATGCTGGGCCGTGGCCGCTGGTCCTGGCATCAGCCATCATCGTGGCCATCGTGGCGATCGCCGTGCCGATCGCTGCGCCGTTGGCGCGTCGCTCGGGTCCGATCCTCGGCGCAGCGGCGCTTGGCTTTGCGCTGTCGTGGCTTGCCGGCGGCCAGTCGCTGGTCAATCATGAACAGGTCATCCTTGACGAATCGGCAGGCAAGGTCCGCGCGACCTGGACGCTGATTCCTTGGTCGAGCCAGTACACGCGCAGCGACATGGTGGGCATCCCTCCCGGTACGCGCGTGGCTGAGTGGGAGAAGACCGCATCCTTCAAGGGCACGCCATTCGGTGAGCGTCGCGTGCTGCTCGGCACCGATGCGATTGGCGGTGACGTGCTCGGGCAGATGCTCTGGGCGTGCCGGCTCTCGATCTCGATCGGGCTGGTCTCGACCGGCATCAGCGTGGTACTCGGCGTCACGATCGGTGCGTTGATGGGCTTCTTCGGCGGGTGGGTGGATCTGCTGCTCTACCGCGTCGTCGAGATCTTCATGAGCGTTCCCACGCTCTTCGTGCTGATCGTGGCGGCCGGCGTGCTGCCGCGCAATACCTATGTCATGATGGCGATCATCGGCTTCTTCAGCTGGACCGGTGCCGCCCGGTTCACGCGAGCCGAGTTCCTCAAGCTGCGCAAGATGGACTTCGTCCAGGCGGCGCAGGCGGCGGGGCTCCCGGTGCGAGCGGTGCTCTTCAGGCACATGCTCCCCAACGGCATCACACCGGTACTCGTCGATGCCAGCTTCGCGATCGCAGCGGCCATCACGATCGAGGCCACCCTCTCGTTCTTGGGCCTTGGGCCTGATGGCCAGGCGAGCTGGGGCAAGCTCCTCTCGAGCGCCACGGCTGCGACGGGAACCTTCGTCTGGTGGCTCGCGGTCTTCCCCGGCCTGGCCATCTTCCTCTCGGTGCTTTCCTACAACATGCTCGGCGAAGCCATGCGTGACGCGATTGATCCCAAGCTCAGGAAGGCGGCACACTGATGGCGGCCCACGACATGATCGCCAAGCCGGCAGCGAGGACCCTCGAGCCTTTGATGAGCGTGGAGGACCTTGCGGTCAGCTTCGACAACGGCTCCGGCCCCCGCATCCAGGCCGTGGCGGGTGTAAGCATGAGCGTCTACCCACGGCAGACGCTTGCGGTCGTCGGTGAGTCCGGCTGCGGCAAGAGCGTGACCGCAATGAGCTCGATGCA
>VGXJ01000305.1 GCA_016873375.1 Phycisphaerae bacterium | reverse complement strand
GATTTATTAATGAGAATAGAATATCATTAGTAATAAAAAGGGTACCGTCGCCTTTTACCCGCCAACTGTCCCGCAGGAGCACATCATGAGTCTTGTCCCCGTCACTATCCTCACTGGCTTTCTTGGCAGTGGCAAGACCACGCTGCTCAACCGCATCCTCAAAGAACAGCACGGCCACCGCATTGCCGTGATCGAAAACGAGTTCGGCGAAGCCGGCATCGACAACGAACTGCTGGTGCAGGACCGCGACGAGCAGATCGTCGAGATGAACAACGGCTGCATCTGCTGCACGGTGCGCGGCGACCTGGTGCGCATCCTGGGCGAGCTGCACGCCAAGAAGCAGGCCGGCCAGCTGAACTTCGACCGCGTGATTATTGAGACTACCGGCCTGGCGGACCCGGCACCAGTGGCGCAAACATTCTTCGTTGATGAAGACATCGGCCAGCAGTACCTGCTGGACGCCATAGTGACGATGGTCGACGCCAAGCACGCGCCCGAGCAACTGGACGAGCACCACGAGGCGCAGGAGCAGGTGGGCTTCGCCGACCGCATCTTCATCACCAAGACCGACGTGGTGCAGCCCAACGACGTGGCGCAGCTGCGCCAGCGGCTGGTGAAGATGAACCCGCGCGCCAAGATCGGCGAGGCAAAACATGGCGTCGCAGCCATCGACGACCTGCTGGACATCCGCGGCTTCAACCTCAACGCCATCCTCGAGATCGAGCCTGACTTCCTCACCGATGTGGACCATGAACACGATGACGACGTGACCTCGTTCGTGTTCCGCGAGAGCCGGCCGTTAGATCTCGAGCGGCTGGAGGACTTCCTCGGCGCCATCGTTCAGGTCTATGGCACGAAGCTGATGCGCTACAAGGGCGTGCTCAACATCAAAGGCATTGACAAGCGCGTCGTCTTCCAGGGCGTGCACATGCTGATGGGCTCGGATGCGGGCGCGGCCTGGAAGCCTGGCGAGAAGCGCGAGTCCAAGATGGTGTTCATCGGGCGCGACATGCCCAAGGACGTGCTACTGGATGGACTGGCGCAGTGCGTGGCCGGGGGTGCAAGACCCAAGCAAGTACCGGAGCGCTGAGACCTTGGCCCACCCGATCCCAAAGCTGCCGTCTGGACGGCAACGCCCTGCCTGCCCACGCTGGGCCACGACGCTGGGCGTGCCCCTTGTGCTGGCGATCCAAAGCGGCCAACCGTTGGCCCAGCCTGCTCAAGCCTCGGATCCCAACCAGGCCGCGCTGCCGCGCGTGACCATCGTCGGCGAACGCGAGCAGCCCGCCTTGCAGCAGCCGGCCGGCTCGGCCTCTCGTCTTGGCCTGACCGTGCGTGAAACGCCCGCATCCATCAACATCCTTCCGCAGGAGCTGCTGCGCGAGCGCGGGGCGCGCACTGTCACCGAGGCAGCCCAGGCCGCAACAGGCGTGACTGCAGGCGACTTTCCCGCCGAGCCGGCCAACTTCTCGATGCGCGGCTTTGCCAACAGCCAGATCAACACGCTGTACAACGGGCTGAAGATCGGCCCGCCCAACATGACCTCGCGCGTGATGGACGTGGGCAATCTCGAGCGCATCGAATTCCTGAAGGGGCCTGCATCGCTGATGTCGGGAGAGGGCGCATCGGGCGGCGCGGTCAACTTCGTCACGCGGCAGCCACACCGGGGCAAGCCGCAGCACGAAGTCAACCTGTCCGCAGGGTCATTCGGCGCCGTGCGCAGCGGATTCGGGTCGGGCGGCACCACGTCGGTGGACAGCCTGGACTACCGCATCGACCTGAACCGCTCGGCAGGCAAGGGCTTCATCGCCGATACCCGGCACGAAAACTGGCATTTCTCAGGTGGGCTGGACTGGTATGCCCAGCCGGGTTTGAAGATGTTCGGCGCAGTGGAGTTCAAGAAGGACAACAGCAGTGCCTACTGGGGCACGCCGCTGGTGTCAGCCGCAGCCCCTGGCATCCAGGCTCAATCGGGCGTGGTGTCGGGCACCTACGTGTCGGGCTTCAACGGCAGCGACCTGGGCGCCGTGACCATCGATCGCCGCACGCTGCGCACTAACTACAACGTGCTGGACAACCGCAACAAGGCAGACGAGCAGTGGTTTCGCCTGGGTGCCGACTGGCAGGCCAATAAAGCCTTGACCCTGCGCACGCAGTTCTACCACTTCAGTGCTGACCGGGAGTGGTTCAACAACGAAGTAACGGCCTTCAACGCCGGCACCGGGCTGGTGGATCGCGAGCGCTTCTACGTGGCCCATGACCAGACCACTGTCGGCAGCAAGACCGAACTGCAGTGGGACACGCCTGTTGGCGGCCTGAGCAACCGCCTGGTGGCGGCGCTCGAGTGGGCCGATACCCGGTTCGAGCGGCCCGGATCGGCCAACTTTCCCGGGGACAGCGTGAGCCTGGTTGACCCCCAGCGTGGTAACTT
>VGXJ01000304.1 GCA_016873375.1 Phycisphaerae bacterium | reverse complement strand
GCGTTGAGGTCGGTCATGAAGTTCGTCTCGCGCTTGATCTCGGCCTTCTCGACCTTGATCTTGTCGGCGATGATGTTGATCACCTTGGCTTCAATCTCTGCTTCGGTCAAAGGGGTGCCTCCTGCAACGGCGGAATGCCGTGGGGGCGAAGTATAGCGACGGTGCACGAACCCGTCCCGGCAGTGGGAGGCCGATACACTCGGCCTGCGGGCTCCGGCGCCCAAAGGAAAGGAATCCCCCATCGAACGTCGTGTCGCCATCGTCACTGGAGCCAGCCGAGGCATCGGCAAGGCCATCGCCGTTCGACTTGCCCGTGACGGGCGTCATGTGGTCGCCGTAGCCCGGAACGCCGAGGCCTTGGCGGACGTGGTGGCGTCGATCACGGCTTCGGGTGGCAGCGCCGAGGCCCGTTCCTGTGATCTCGCCGATGCTGCGGCATTCGCGCAGTTGGTGGAGGACGTCGCTTCGGCGCATGGCCGGCTCGACATCCTCGTGAACAATGCAGGAATCACCCGCGACGGCCTCATCCTCCGCATGAGCGATGAGGATTTCGACACCGTGCTGGCGGTCAACCTGCGCAGCTGCTTCGCTGGCTGCCGCGCCGCCAGCCGCCACATGCTTCGCGGCAAGTGGGGTCGCATCGTGAACGTGGGCTCCGTCAGCGGGATCAGCGGCAACGCGGGCCAGGCCAATTATGCCGCGGCCAAGGCTGGCGTGATTGGACTGACCAAGACCATCGCGCAGGAACTCGGCTCCAAGGGCATCACAGCCAACGTGATCGCTCCTGGCTTCATCTCGACCGACATGACGGATGCCTTGCCGCAGGTCGTCAAGGACAAGGCCATTGAGCACATCCCGGCGCGTCGTTTCGGAACGCCTGACGACATCGCATCGGCGTGCGCCTACATCAGTTCGGATGAAGCGAGCTATGTCACCGGCCATGTGCTCGTGGTCGATGGCGGCATGACGATGTGATGACTGCGAAGCTTCAGCGCACCTGAACGCGACCAACCATGACAAGAGCCCCCATCAGGGGGCTCTTGTCGTTCGTGACGGCCTGTCGTTTCAGTTTCCCGTTGGATTCGGTCCCGTCGGGGCGGGCACCGGCTCGGCTGGCGGCTTGCGGCGCATCGGCGCACCGCCGCCACCCACACCCGAACCCATCTTTGGCGTGTCGCTGTCGCCCTCTTCCTGCACCTTCTTCTGCGGGGGCGCCACGACTTCCTCGGGCTCATCCGCGCGGGCGAGGTACTTCGAGACGACCTCGAACCAAGCCTTGACCCAATCTTCGCCCGACAGCTTGTCGATCATGCCGGGAAGGCACGGCTCGGCGGTGAAGGTGCCGCTCTCGTCTTCGCTTGCGGTGAAGGCCCACATCGCGACCTGGTCATCGCCCGCTGAGTAGGAGAACACGGCGAGCGCGCAGTTGGCGCCATCGGGGCTCTCGCCCCAGCGGCACTCGGCCTTGGTCACGTTGTCGGTTGCGCGCTTCCACGAGCCGTCGTCGACCATCGCCTTGAGGATGGCCTTGTCGTCGTCGCTGAGCATCGGGTCGACCTTGGACTGCTCGCCTCGCACCACACCGTCCATGAACTTGAGCATGGCGATGCGCTCCGGGTCGGCTGGCGGCGCGAGGTCCTCGGGCAGGCTGACGCGCTGGTCGATGCCGTAGCGCTCCATGAGCTCGGCGATGCTGGTGACCGCGGGCGGCGGCGGCGGCGGCGGTGGCTCGGGCTCGGCCTGCGCGACCGGCGGCGGCGGCGGGGGGGCTTCTTCGCCGCATGCGGCGAGGGCGAGCGGCGCCAGCACGGCGCAGCAACGCAGGAGTTCAGGCAGCGACGGGATCGGGCTGGTCATGGCTGGTCACCTCGCAGGTTCGATCGATCCGCTTCATGAGGCCCTTCAGGACAGTGCCCGGGGCCACCTCGCGGTACGCCATCACTGTACCGCCCGAGCGCATCGCAGCGATGAGGTCGGTGCAGGATTGGCTCCAACGGACCGGCGCCGTGAGTTGCTCGATGAGGAGCCGCTTGATGGTGGCGGGGTCGTTGCTGTGGGGCCGGGCCGTCACATTGCTCCAGACCGGGCACGAGGGTGCCGAGAACGCCGTCTGATCGAGGGCTTCGGCCAGGCGCTCGGCCGCCGGCTGCATCAGGGGGCTGTGGAAGGCGCCTGCCACCGTCAGCTTGGCTGCCCGGAGCCCGAGTTCGCCCGCCACGGTGACGGCTCGGTCGCAGGCCGTGGCGTGACCGCTCAGCACGATCTGCCCCGGTGCATTGAAGTTGGCGCAGACGAGGACATCGCCCTCGGCCGCCTTGGCGCAGACCTCCAAGGCCTTCTCCTCGTCGGCTCCGATCAGGGCAACCATGCCGCCTTGGCTGGCCTCGGCAGCATCCTGCATGAAGCGACCGCGCAGAGCCACCAGTCGGAGTCCATCCT
>VGXJ01000303.1 GCA_016873375.1 Phycisphaerae bacterium | reverse complement strand
TCGCTCATTGGGTACGGGTACCACGCGGTGCCCTCGCCCAGCTCGATCGGCACGCCGGCGACGATGTCCCGGACGTCGATCCCGGCCATCGGTTGTGGATCCTCGAAGAAGGGCGCCCCGGCCGGATCGTCATCGATGCGTGAGCCTTCGGCCACGAAGAAGACGAGGATCCGTCCGCTCGAGGCACCCGCCGCGAGCAGGTCGACCTTGTCGCCGGGTATGCGCACGCGCAGCCGATCGGACTTGGCTGGGGGCTCGGTCGGCGCGACGGGTCGAGCCCGCAGGATGGGCTTCGCGCCATCGATCGCGTAGTCGCGCTTTGGGGCGGCGTCGGCTGCGGCGTCGGCTGGGCCTGCGGGTGCTGCATCGCCTTCAGGTGCGCTGGTCGGCGAGTCCGCGGGCGGCTCCGCCTTCGGTGGTTGGGGCAGTCCCATCGGCACATCGCTCGGCGCGGGTTGCGGCATCGGCGGATCGACGCGGCGAGGAGGGACCTGCATCATGCACGCGCTGGCCAGGACCATGTGGAGCATGCGGCCATCCTACGCGCGTGCGATCAGCGCACCGATACACTCGCTGCCATGCGATCGCTCGCCTTCCTTTCGCTGGCCGTGGCCCTGCTCGCTGCATGCGAAACAGCGCATCCGCCTCCGGGCATCCAGCGTGACGTGGTCGACGTCTGGCGCGCTGGATTCGCTGGCGGAGCCTCGTCCAGGGAGACCACCGAGATCAAGGTCGGCCCCGTGGTCGACATCGAGATTGATCTCTTCGCCGGCGACGTGACGATCGAAGCGACCGAAGACGATGCCGAGTACGCCGAGCTCACGGTGACCCGCAAGGCTGTGCACGGGATCGGCCGCAACGACGACGCCGAGGCTTCGATCGGCCAGATCCGGCAGGATCTCTCGGTCACGCAGCCCTCCGCTGAGCGCACGCTCATGCGCATCACGGGGATCACCGGCCATGCAGAACCCTGGTATCAACGGGTCGACATCGATCTCAAGGTCCCGCGCCTGGGTGCCGCGCGGATCAAGACCACGCGTGGCCATGTGTGGGTCTACGGCAGCCGCGACCGCATCGAGATTGACGGCGGCGGCGGCGATGTGCGCATCATCACGGACTTCCCATTCGCCAGCGACTGCCGTGTGATCAACGAGGATGGCGACATCGACCTGCGGCTCCCCGAGCGCTCGGCCGGCACGTTCGACCTGGCGACCGTGCGCGGTACCGTGAAGACGAGCATCGCCAAGGGCGAGTGGAGAGACCTGCCGGGGCAGTACAGCGATCGCGACACGGTCGTGTCCAGGCTCAATGGCGGGCGCAATCGCGTGCTCCTGCGCACCGTCGATGGCAACATCCGCATCAGCGTCGACGATCACCCGTACGAGGTCGGTCCCTACATCATCGATCCATGACGGAAGGTCCGCACGGCCTTACCCGGCCAGCACGGCGATGCGTTCGCAGGTCTCGTGGATGTTCGCGCGGCTGTTAAAGGCGCTGATCCTGAGGAATCCCTCGCCGCACGAACCGAATCCTGCGCCTGGCGTGATGACGACCTGCGCCTTCTCAAGCAAGAGATCGAAGGCCTGCCACGAGGGCAGGCCCTTGGGGCACTCGACCCAGACATACGGGGCGTTGGTGCCTCCCCAGCATCGGAGCCCCAGCCCCTGCACCGCCGTGCGAAGCAGTGCGGCGTTGGCGAGGTAGAAGTCAGTCAGGGCCTTCACTTCACGCTGCCCATCGTCGGTGTAGAGGGAGGCCGCGGCGCACTGCACCGGCCACGACACGCCATTGCTGCAGGTGGCCCATCGTCGCGACCAGAGCCGATGCAGCGGTACGCGTTCGCCGCTGGAGGTCGTGCCCATGAGCGACTTCGGGCAAACGGTGTAGCCGCAGCGCAGGCCGGTGAAGCCGCCATTCTTCGAGAAGCTCCGGAACTCCATCGCCACCTCGCGCGCGCCGGGGATCTCGTAGATCGAGCGCGGCACGGCCGGATCGCGCACGTAGGCCTCGTAGGCGGCGTCGAAGAGCAGGATCGTGCCGTGACGGTGCGCGTAAGCGACCCAGGCCTCGAGCTGCGCTCGCGTGGCGACCGCACCGGTCGGGTTGTTGGGAAAGCACAGGTAGGCCACATCGACGGCCTCGCTCGGCGGCCCGGCGACGAAGCCGTTGGCTGGAGTGCCCGGCAGGTAGGTGAGCCCTTGGTAGCGACCGCCCTCGAGCGCGGAGCCCGTGTTGCCGGCCATCACGTTCGTATCCACATAGACCGGATAGACGGGATCAGGAACGGCAATCCGATTGCCGCTCCCGAGGATCTCAAGTGCCGCGCTCGCATCAGGCTTGGAACCATCGCTCAGGAAGATCTCGTCATCCGCGATGTCGAGGCCTCGCGAGCGGAAGTCGCCGTGCGCGATGGCCGTCCGGACGAAGTCGTGACCGGTCGCGGGTCCGTAGCCCTTGAAG
>VGXJ01000302.1 GCA_016873375.1 Phycisphaerae bacterium | reverse complement strand
AAGGCGAACTCGGGGTAATCGGCAGCGTGACGCGCCAGGCGCGCGAACGCCGCCGCTCGTGCCGGACTGGCGCTCACGCCCGCACCGTGCGCCGGGCCGCCTTCGCGAGCTTCGACGCCACGTCAGTGCGCTCCCAGGTGAAGGTGCCCTTGCCGCCCTCGCCGGGCTCGCGGCCGAAGTGGCCGTGGTAGGCGGTGGGCGAGTAGATCGGACGCAGCAGGTCCAGCGTCCCGATGATTCCCGCCGGCGTCAGGTCGAAGTGCGAGCGGACGAGCTTGGCCAGTGCCAGATCGCTCACCTTGCCGGTGCCGTGGCTGTCGATGAGCACGCTCGTCGGCTCAGCGACGCCGATCGCGTAGGCGACCTGCACTTCGCAGACATCCGCGAGGTCGGCGGCCACGATGTTTTTCGCGATGTAGCGGGCCATGTAGGCGGCGCTGCGGTCGACCTTGCTCGGATCCTTGCCGCTGAACGCACCGCCGCCGTGGCGGCCGCGGCCGCCATAGGTATCCACGATGATCTTGCGGCCAGTCAGGCCGCAGTCACCATGCGGGCCGCCGATCTCGAAGCACCCGGTCGGGTTCACGAAGACCTTGACGCCGTCATGCCACCAGTCGCCGAGCACCGGCTTGATGATGTGCTTGGTCACGGCCTCGTGCAGAGCCCCCTGTCGCGTGTTCCAGTCGGGCGAGTGCTGCGTCGACAGCACCACGTTCTCGATGCGGCGCGGGTTCAGTCCGTCGTACTGCACGGCGACTTGGCTCTTCGCATCAGGGCGAAGCCCCTTGATGATGCCCTTCTCGCGCACTTCGGCCTGGCGTGCGACCAGGCGGTGCGAGAGCGAGATCGGCAGCGGCATGAGCGAGCGCGTCTCCTTGCACGCGAAGCCGAACATCATGCCTTGGTCGCCCGCGCCCTGCGCCTTCTTCTTCTTGCCGACCTTGGTGTCGACGCCCTGGGAGATGTTCGGGCTCTGTGCGTGCAGCGTCACCACCACGCCGCAGCTGTCGGCATCGAAGCCGACGCCCGCCTCGGTGTAGCCGATGCGCTTGACCGTGTCGCGTGCCACCTTCTGCACGTCGACGTACGCCTTGGTGGTGACCTCGCCCGCCACCACGGCCAGACCGGTCGTCACGAGCGTCTCGCAGGCCACTCGGCTGCGGGGATCTTGGGCGAGCATCGCGTCGAGGACGGCGTCCGAGATCTGGTCGCTGACCTTGTCGGGATGGCCCATGGAGACGGATTCGCTGGTGAAGGTGTGCAGTCCTGCGGGCATGTCGGGTCCTTAGTTGGGGCAGAAAGCGGTGAACTTTGGGCCAATCCTTCCGAATCAACGCTTGGCGGAGAGCCGGAGGGATGCCACGATGAGGGGTCGGATCCTAATCGGCAGCCGCCCGGGCGTGCGCTCGGGCGGAGACCTACGATTTCCTGAAGACACGATGCCAGCGTTCTCGACCATCCTCATTGCCGCCGCCGTCGCTCAGGCTCCCGTCCGAGCGCAGGCCAAGGTGGCCGCTTGGGCATGGGAGCCGGGGCCGCAGGTTCAGCAGATCCCCGATCGCGCCGCTGCCTGCTTGAATGCGCTCGGCGGCCGGGTGACAGGCGGTGTCGGAGCTGCGCGCGCGGTGGATCCAGTCGCCCGAAGCATTGGTCTTGATCGCTGGATCGCCATCGAGTTCCCCAACGGCACCGAACCAGTCGGCGCGTGCGCGATGCTGGCCGGGGCATGGGAAGGCTTCGAGGTGGTCGAGCCCGATGGTTCGGGGTCGCTTGCCGATCTTCCCAATGACCCGTCGTTTCCCCAGCAGTGGGCGCTGCGCAACACCGGACAGACCGGCGGCCTGCCTGGGTCCGACGTCAACGCCGTACCAGCGTGGAGCCAAGCCTCCTCGACCGGCCTGACCATCGCGTTCCTCGATGGCGGCGTCCAGCCGCTCGCTGAGTTCGGCAGCCGCATCCTTCCGGGATGGAATGTGCCGCAGCAGTCGACCGTGACCACCGATACGTGTGGCGGCCACGGCACCCATGTGACAGGTATCGCCGCTGCCGCGGGAAACAACGCCGCGCTCATGGCCGGCATGTGCTGGGATGCGAAGATCCTGCCCATCGTCATCGTCAATCCATGCACGTTCTTCGAACAGTGGGTGGCTGAGGGGCTGGTGTGGGCCATCGATCATGGCGCGGATGTCGTCAACATGAGCCTGCAATCCAACGCCGGCGGCCAACTGCTGCGTGATGCGGTGCTCTACGGCGAGGCGCTCAATGTGCCGATGGTGGCAGCCACCGGCAACAACAACCTCTCGCTTCCCGCGTTCCCCGCCCGCTGGCCCGAGACGATCGCCGTGGCGGCATCGACCCATGCCAACCTTCGCTGGGTGAACTCGAACTATGGTGCCGAAGTGGATTTGGCCGCTCCGGGTGAAAACGTGCTCAGCCTGACCACTGCGGGCGGGGTGATCTCGCGGAGCGGAACCAG
>VGXJ01000301.1 GCA_016873375.1 Phycisphaerae bacterium | reverse complement strand
CGAGCGCATTTCCTCGAGCATGCCGTAGCGAACCAGCCGGGCGATCGCCGCAGCGAAGGGAAGGCTGAGGGCCAACGCAGGGAGGATTGCGCTGCTCCAGCCGTCCCATGTGGCGACAGGAAACCACTGCAAGCCTGCACAGAAGACCGCCGACAGCACCGAGCCCACCACGAACCCTGGCAAGCTGATTCCGATCACACTCACGCTCTGGCCCAACGCATCGCCAAGCGAGCCCGGTCGCAAGCCAGCCACGATGCCAGCGCCCAGCCCGATGGCCAGCGCGAACATCATCGCGAGTGCCCCCAGGGCCATGCTCACGGGAAGCCCTGCCGCGATGATCTCGTTCACGGTCCAGTCGGCATGCCGCAGACTCGGTCCCAGATCGAACGGCTGGTCGTGCCGACCCGTGAGCCAGGCCACACTGCTGGCGCGATCCAGGTATTGCATCCCGAAGGTGACGGGATCCTCCATCGCGTAGGAGCGCTCGAAGAGCGCGGCGATCTCCGGCGGCGGCCGTCGGCCTTCGCTCTCCATCGGATTGCCGGGGACAAGCCACATCAGCGAGAACGTCACCAGGAAGACGGCACCGAGCACCAGCGGCAGTTGCAGGCTCCGCCTGAGGATCATGGATCCCACGCTCATCGTGCAGCCTCGCGACCGAGGGTCGACAGTGCATCGCGCTCTGCATCCGTGCGCCGGTGCATCCGCCAGAACTCATCTTCGAGCATCGGCTGGTGGCTCACCCCCGCCAGCGATGCAGGGTCGACCATGTAGACCGCGCTCAGTTGGCACAGCGGCAGCACTGGCACGTCGTGGTCCATCAGCAGTGCTTCGGCGCGCGACAGGATCGCCAGGCGCTGCGCTCCATCGCGGGTCGACGCAGCCTCGCGCAGCAGTGCGTCGTAGGCGGGATTCGAGTAACCGCGGTCGTTGTTGCCGTTGCCTGTCTCAAGCAGCTCGAGGAATGTGAGCGGATCGGCATAGTCGCCGTACCAATTGCCGCGCGCGATCATGAACTTGCCTTGCTTGAGGTCGTCCTTGAAGAACTTGGTGTCCTTGCCGACCAGTTGCACATCGACGCCGAGCGTGGCGCGCCACATGTCCCGCAGTGCCAGCGCGATGAGCTTGTAGCGATCCACGCTTACCGAATACAGCAGCGTCACGCTCGGAAAGGGCGTGCCACCTGCATCCTCTGGGACGCCGTCACCGTTGCGATCGCTCCAACCTGCCTCAGCCAGTTCGGCGCGCGCCCGTTCGCGGTCCATGTCGATCCCCGCAGGGCTCTCGTAGCCGGGAATCGCACCGCGCGGTACCAGCGTGGTCGTCGTCGGCTCGCCCAGTCGCGTCACGCGGCCCACGATGGCAGTCCGGTCCACGCACCGGGCGAACGCTCGTCGCACCCCGGCGATTGCGAAGGGATTTGCGCTGCCGTCAGGCAGGTTGGGGCGGCAGTTGAATTGCCAGAACTCCGTGCCAAAGGCAGGGATCATCACAAGGTCTCGTCGCTCACCGGCATCTGGTGTGGGCAGTGCCGCGACCAAGTCATCACCATCGAGCCCATCGGCGGCCAGTCGCTGCGCGACGGGCTCGACACGCGCATCCCACGCGCGCCGCTGCGCCGCCATGTCCGAGCGCCAGTCGACGGCAACATCGCAGAGCCAATCAACCGAGCCGGTACCGAAGGCAAGCACCGCCGTGCCGGGATCGGCGATCGGAACGAGTTCGATCGAGTGGTTCCGCATCGCTGCGTGGTTCCACCAGGTCGGCGAAGCCACCATGCGCATGCCTCGCTTATAGCGCCAGGAATCAAGCCGGTAGGGACCGTTCGTCACCAGCGCGCCGGGCTTCGTCCATGCGGTGTCCCATCGCACGGTGCCGCTGGCGTCATCGATGCGGCGGAAGCGCTCAGCCTGCTTCTCCTGCACGGGACTCGTCGTGGGAAACGTCATCAGGTCCAGCCAGTAGGGGACAGGCTGCACCAGCGTGACCACGAGCGTGCTCTCGTCTGCAGCGCGCGCCGCTACCAGTCGGTCAAAGGCTTCTCGCGTGTGCGACCAGAGTGCCTGCGCATCGCCCGGTGATGCAGCGTGTTCGGCCAGTGCTTCCGCGCGCCAGCGCAGGAACGCCTCGGCCCCCTCGATGCGAAGCTGGATCCCCGCGAAGTCCGTGGCGAGGTCCGGCAGCAGCGCGCGCATCCACGCGTACCGCACATCGCCTGCCGTGACGGTTGATCCGTCAGACCAGCGTGCTTCCCGACGAAGTGCAAATGTCCACGTCCGGCCATCGCCACTGCACGACCACGACTGTGCGAGCCCCGCCTTGGGCAGCCCAGTCACGGCATCGCGGACGAGCAGCGGTTCATAGAGCGCCCGCGCCACGCGCAGATCCTGCTGCCAGCTCATGCGCTGGGGATCGAGCGTGAAGACCTCGGCGCTCACGAAGCGGATGTCGGCGCGAGGCTCCGGCGCAGTGCGGCC
>VGXJ01000300.1 GCA_016873375.1 Phycisphaerae bacterium | reverse complement strand
CGACCGAAGCATGGCGTTGTGCACCACGATGCCTACGGGCACGCCCGCGGCGCTCGACATGCGCAGCGCAAGCCCCACGCTCCGGCGCAGGCTCTCAAGGTCCCACGGTTCGAGCGTCGGTACGCGCAGGCGCCAACAGATGCGGCGCGGACATGTGGCCGGCGACAGGTGCGGATTGTCCTCGAGCACAAGTGCCACCGGACCTACGCACGACCGCGCCAGGCGCTCGAGTGCACCCATGCCACGGTCAACCTGGTCGTTGGGCAGGAGTGCGATCGCGCCCCGCCCGGCCGCGGACTCGATGGCCGCCAGGCTGATGCTGCGAACAGCATCGACCGACGCCTCGAGCCGAAGACCGTTGCGATCGAGGGCGGCTTGGGCCGCGGGATCGGCCATCATCCGGAACAGTGGTTCGAACGGTGGGCGCCGGGGGCCGAACACCGCCACCGCCGGCACGGGCGACTCAAGTGCACCCTTCAGCAACGCCTCGGGCGCCGAGAGCAAGGCGTCGCCGTCGGTGCGCGCCAGAGGCGGTGTCCACGCATCACGGGGGTCGTGCTCGCGGCCGGTCACGCGTGGATCCTATCGATGCGACAGCACAAGTTCGACGGCTTCAGCGAAGCCGCTGCGGTCGTGATGGCCCACACGCGCCTTCGCCGCGGCATGCGCATGCTCATGCGCGTTCTCCATCGAAATGCCCAGCGTCGCGGCACGGAGCATGCCGAGATCGTTCATGCCGTCGCCGACGGTCGCCACCTCGTCGATGCCCACCCCGCGCAGCCCGCAGACATGCTCGATCATGGTCCACTTGTCGACGCCGGCCGCGAAGATCTCGAGCACATGGGTCTGCGTGCCGATCGACATGTCCTGCGTCACGGCGCCCCAGTGCTGCATCGTGACCGCATCGCCGACCTGATCGCGCAGGCGATCGACCAGGGCGGGAAGTTCCCGAGCGCTGGCCACCGTGCCCGTGCGCAGCACGGCGTGCGCATGCGACTCTGGCTTCCAGTGCGTGGGGCAAGCGATGCGCTCGACCGCGACGGGGAACTCCTTGAACCACCAATCGCTCACCGGATGCAAGTCGTGGCTGCCGACGAGCAAGTAGTCGTGACCAGCGCGCGTCGCATCGCGGAATACATGCGCCACATGGCCATGCTCACTGATGATGCGGGTGCAGTCCTGAGCTGCCTGCGGGCACATGTCGAAGGTGTGCACCACGCCACCGTCGGTCGCCCGGTGCAGGCTCGCACCGCCCACCGCGATGCAAAGGCCCTCGATTCCCGACTCTTCCACCACCGCGCGAGCCTCCATCCAGCTCCGCCCGGTGGCGACGACGATCTCGAGGCCGGCATCCCGGGCCTTGCGGATGGCAAGGCGATTGCCCTCGCTCACGCGCCCACGACGGTCCAGAAGCGTGCCGTCGAGGTCGGTGACGAGGAGTCGGTAACGCATGGTGCGGGGCCCGATTGGGCGCGACCGATGCTACACTTCCCGCCCTCATGGCAGACCAGAAACGACCCGCCGGGGATGTCTCCGATCGCAAGCGTCTTGCTCAGATGCAGCAGACCGATCTGGCCGAAGGTCGCCTGAACGAGGACTTCGTGCAGTGGCTCAAGACCAGCGGCCCCAATTGGCTGCTGGGTGTGCTGGTGGTGCTCTGCGCGTTCATGGGATGGAACTGGTGGACGCAGAAGAAGGCCAATGCCGTCGCGCTCGCATGGGAGGAACTGGCCGGGGCGAGCATCCCCCCTGCGATGGTCGAGATCGCCAGCCGCAACGAAGGCGAGCCCGGCGTGCGGATGATGGCGCTGCTCAACGCCGCTGACACCTACATGACCTGCCTCCAGACCGGCGTGCGATGGGACCGCAAGCCCGAGGACGCCGACAAGGCGGTCACCCAGGAGCTGCGCATCGAGTACCTCAGCAAGGCCGATGAGCTCTACGCGCAGGTCGTCGAGTTGGCGTCGTCGGCGACGACGAATCTGGTCTTCGCGATTCCCGCCGCGTTCGGCCGCGCCACCGTCGCCGAGAGCGAAGGCAGGCTCGCGCTCGCCAAGGAGCGCTACGAGCAGGCCGCCGCGCTGGCGAAGGATGCCTACCCGCAGCTCGCCGCCCAAGCCAAGGCCCGCATCGAGTCGCTCGCTTCGCTCGAGACGCCCGTGTTCATCCCGGAACCGCCCGCACCTCCGGTTGCACCCGCCCCGGCGGTTGATGTGCCGGCCACGGCGCCCGCCACCGACATGCCCGCGACAGCGCCTGCGGCTCCGGCCGAACCCGCAGCCCCGGCACCGGCCGCTGCGCCGGCTCCTGCAGCCACCCCCTGATCACGCCGCGCAACGGCGCGCCGCTCCACCGCACGCCTCGCCATGTCCAGCCCGACCAGCGTTCCCGATGACGACTCGATCGTGTCGGGGCCGGGCGGAGCCATCCAGCTCATCGCACCGGGCGGCCAGGTCGATCGCGAGGCGCTCTTCGCGCTCTATGAGTCCAGCGGCGAGTTCGACGACGACCATC
>VGXJ01000299.1 GCA_016873375.1 Phycisphaerae bacterium | reverse complement strand
CGTTGGCGAAGTCGCCGAACTGCGCTTCCCAGATGACGAGCGAATTCGGGTCATTCAGCGAGTAGCCGTACTCGAAGCCCAGGCACGCGCTCTCGGTCAGCGGGCTGTTGAAGACATGGAACATGCCACCGGTCGAGCCGGCGTACTCGGCGAGGGCATTCCAGGTCGCGCCGGTCTTCTGGCAGGTGACCACGGCATGTCGATGGCTGAAGGTGCCGCGCTCGACATCCTGGCCCGTGAGGCGGATGCGCGCACCGTCGGCCAGCAGCGAACCGTAAGCGAGGAGCTCAGCCTGGGCCCAGTCGACGCGCTCGCCCTTCGCGAAGGTGCCGCGAGCAGCGACGATCTTCTCGATCGTCTTGTGGGCAGCGATCCCATCAGGCTTGGCGGCAAGTGCCTTCGCGACGGCCTTCAGCGCCTTTTCAGGAACGCCAGTTGCCACGTCATCGGTCGAGAGTCGGGGCGCGATGCCCTTCCATGAACCCTCGAACCCAGGGCGGATCGGGTCGATGACCGAGGCCTGGGACTGTTCCTGCGCGCGGTCGAGCGTGTCCCAGTACGCCTTCGACTGCGCCTCGAAGGCAGCGGCATCGAGTACGCCCTCGCCGGCAAGGCGATCGGCGTAACGCTTGACCACCGAGCCTGCGGCCTTCACACGCTGGTAGAGGACAGGCTGCGTGTACGTCGGCTCGTCGGCCTCGTTGTGCCCGTTCTTACGCCAACACCACATGTCGATGACGGTGTCGGTGCGGAACTCCTGGCGGTACTCGTAGGCCAGCTGCGCAACCCATGCGCACGCTTCAGGATCGCCGCCATTGACATGGAAGATCGGCACATCGACGCTCTTCGCGTAGCCGGTGACGTACTCGCCGGTCGAGCCGTCCTCGAGGTCAGTCGTGAAGCCGACCTGGTTGTTGATGACGAGGTGGAGCGTGCCGCCGACGTTGTAGCCGGCAAGGCCCATCATGTTGAAGCACTCGGCCGTGGTGCCCTGGCCCGCGAACGCCGCGTTGCCATGGACGACAACCGGCACATGCAGCAGGCCATCGAGATCGCGGTCACCGTCACGACGCGCGCGCGCGCGACCGAGAGCGACCGAGCCGACGAATTCGAGGTGCGATGGGTTCGAGCACAGCGACACGCGCACGCTGCCGCCGTCGAGCGTCGTGCGGTCGCTGCTGTAGCCCTGGTGGTACTTCACGTCGCCGCGGCCGTGTTCGAAGTCGGCCTGCCACGATTCTTCGAAGTTCGACATCATCTGCTCGGGCCTCTGCCCGAATTGGTTCACCATCATGCCCAGCCGGCCACGATGGGCCATGCCGATGATGAGCTCCGCCGTTCCCAGGCGCGGCGCCAGCTGGATCCATGTTTCCATGATCAGCGCAGCGCTCTCGCCGCCCTCGATCCCGAAGCGCTTCTTGCCGATGTACCGGGTCGCGAGGAAGTTCTCGAATGACTCGGCCTTCATCAGTTGCTCGAGCAGGAATCGTCGCCCGTTCTCCGAAAGCACCGGTTGGTTGCGGCCCGACTCCATGCGCTGCGTGAGCCATGCGCGCTTGGCCGAGTCCTGGATGTGCATGAACTCGACGCCGACGCTTCGGCAGTAGGTCTCCTCGAGGCACTCGAGGATCGCCGAGAGCGGGCTCGGGTTGGCCAATGGCAGCGTGCCGGGATCGAACGCCTGCGTGAGGTTTGAGTCGTCGAGGCCGAAGGTCTCGAGCGCGAGGTCAGCGGGGTACGCACGGGTCGTGCCGAGCGGGTCGAGCTGTGCCGCCTGATGCCCGATCTCACGGAAGCGATTGATCATGGCATCCACGCCGCGCTGCGCCTGGCTCACGCCGGTCGTGGTGACCGAGGTCGTCGTGGCGGCTGCAGGAGTTGTCGCAGGAGCGGTCGCCGCTGCCTTGGTCTGCGTCGGCCGGGCCAAGCCGAGGTCGAAGCCGAGGAAGAACTGCCGCCAGCTGGCGTCGACTGACTGGGGGTCCCGCTTCCACGAGGCGTACTGCTGCTCCAGGAACGCTGGATCCCAGGCGTTCACCGACTGGGCAGCTTTGGCGGATGAGTGGCCTGACGCCGACGAATGGGTCGACACGGGGGGGGCTCCTGACGGGGCGTGCGAAGCCGGCGCAAGACAACACCAGCCGGGCGGCCGAGGATAGGGCAAAACCGCAGCAGATTCATGCCCAAACCCGGGGATGGATGCCGATCATCGCCGCTGTGCAGGGCCCCAAACAGCGTCCGGGAATCACCGTCACGAACGAGCTACAGCAGCGCAACCGGGTCGACATCCACAGCCAACTGGTCACTGGGCACAATGGCGCCTGCGGATCGCCCCGCGGCGATGAGTTGCTGGAGGGCCGCTGCTGTCGGCGCCAAGAGTTCCACCTGGACCCGGAACCGATCATTGATGCGGGCGATGGGGCAGTCTGCAGCCGGGCGGATGAGCACGCTTGAAGCAGCCGGCAGGGCGAGGAGCCGAGCCACCACGGTTCGGCCCGCGGCCATCGCGCCATCGTGGTCGGTGTCCCGCAGCAC
>VGXJ01000298.1 GCA_016873375.1 Phycisphaerae bacterium | reverse complement strand
GAGCCGATGGTGATCGACGCGGGCGTCAAGATGCAGTCGTTCTCGGGTGCACCAGCCGGGCTCGAGCACGCATGCACGAAGAGATCGCAATCCGTCGCGGCGCTCGCGGCGCAGTCGGTGTCCCACGCCACCTCGCAGCATGCAGGATCGAGGGCACAGACGGGACTGCAGCACGCCGGATCTGCGCAGCCGGGGGTCTCGTGCGCCGTCAGGCACGGGCCGGCATCCGTCGCGCAGCTTGGCACATCCACCGCCGTGAACTCGATGGTCACGAGGTACTTCGAGGTGCAGGGCCACTGGAAGTCAGCAGGGCCTTGTGCTGGTGGATTCGGTTCAAGCGGTGCGCCGAACACCAGCAGGTGCTCGCCCGGCTCCAGATAGACACGGCCGTCGTTCGGACACTCGGCCGAAACCGAGGAGTACACCGTCCTTGCAGCACGGCAATCACCGCCACGCAGGATGAGGAACTCGCTCTGCGCGATCGGTCCGCTGTCATCGGCCTTGGCCGTGACCAGCGAGAGGTCGATGAAACCGGCGGCCTTGACATCGACCAAGTACCAGTCGAGGTCGCGAAAGGCAACGAGGCCCGCGGTGGTCGAGACCGGGTAGGAGCCGATGGTGCCGTGAATCTGGAGGAAGGTGCCGTCGACGAGGTTGCCGGCAGGCTGGACCAACTGACCGCAGGTACCGCAGCCGCCGTTCGCATCGGCGAAATCACGATCGGCGCAGTCGGTACCGGCGAACTCATCGATGTTGCACAGCGAGTCCGACGGGATGCTGAAATCGCATTGCGCCGACGCCGAGGGCACGAGCGCGCCAGCGAGTGCGAGTGCGGTGATCGAGGTGAAGCTCGTGATCCCTGGGTGCATGGTGCTGATCCAAGAGGAAGGGGTGACTGGCCACGCGGCCAGCACGATCATCGGCACACATGTGCCGTGCCATCGCCCTACATGGTGAAATCAAGCATCGTTCGTTGCCAACGCAATCCACGAGGTCGCGATGATTTCCAGTCATTTCATGGCCGGTCAGCGCACGCAGACGCCTGCCCGGGGCCTGTGGCCAATAATCTTGTCGTTCAGGCCAGATCGATGGGACTCATCCCATCCGCCAGTCGATCACCAACTTGCCGCACTGGTCCCCCGCCTCAAGCCGCTCGAACGCTGCCTGGGCCTGGTTCGGAGCAAAGACCTGATCCACGACCGGGCGGATGGCGCCGGACCGAAGCAGGCTCACGACCGCCCGGAACTCCTCCATGGTGCCCATGGTCGAACCGATGATGCTGAGTTGGTTCCAGAAGATGCGTGCAAGGTCGGTCGTCGCATCCGGTCCGGTCGTGCAACCACAGGTCACGAGCGTGCCGCCGCGCGCGAGCGACTTGATGCACGCCATGTGGATCGACTTGCCCACGCTCTCGGCCACCACATCGACGCCGCGACGACCAGTGACCGCGCGCACCTGCTTGCTCCAATCGGATCCTTCATCGAGGATGGCATGATGCGCCCCAAGCTCGAGTGCACGATCGAGCTTGGCTCGATGACGGCTCGTCACGATGACGGTGCAGCCGAAGTGACGCGCGATCGCCAGGCTCGCCATGGCCACGCCACCACCGATGCCCGGTACGAGCACTGTCTGGCCCGCCTGCAGTCGCGCGCGAGTCACCAGCATGCGCCAGGCCGTGAGGTGCGTGAGCCCGAACGCGGCAGCCTCGATCGGATCGGTCTCGCCGACCTCGAGCAGGTTGGTGATCGGAGCCCTGAACCGCGCTGCGTTTGCACCCGGCGTGTGCTCGCCGATCATGGCGATGTCTTCGCCCGCTGGCCACGAGCCGGGAAGGCTGCGCTGCGGCTGCACCACGGCAGCATTGAGCAGGACGCGGCGGCCGATCCACGCTGGATCGACGCCCTCGCCGGCGGACTCCACAATCCCGCACCCATCGCTGCCGCTGGTGAACGGATAGACGGTGTCCACGCCGGGCAAGCCGCGAGCCACCCAGAGATCGAGGTGATTCAGTGCGCTGGCCTCGGTCCTGACCACGGCTTCGCCCGGGCCGGCGACGGGATCAAGTGCATCGCTGATGCAGTGCACATTGGGGGCGACAGGCGAACCTTGACGCGTGGTGACAATGGCCTTCATGCGGTGCGTACACTAGCCCCACCATGTTGATCATGAGGTTTGCCGTCGTCGCCCTGGCCAGCATCGGCTGCGGCGAGGCACCGGAACCGACGCAGAAGATCGCCGCGCCGTCGGCATCCACGGAAGCCGTGCCGCAATCCAGCAATCCTGCGCCGACACAGGTCGCTGCACCTGTGCCCAATGCCACCGCCGCAGCGCCCCAGGCAGCTCCTCCCGCTGCCGTCACCGTCGATCAGGCGAACGTCGATCTCGGGTTCATCACGCCGCGCTCCACCATCAACCACACCTTCCGCATCACCAACACCGGCAGCATTCCGCTGACGGTGATGGCCGTGAAGCCCAGCTGCACCTGCACCACGACGATCAACCTCGACGGCAAGGTGATCGCACCGGGTGCCACGCTC
>VGXJ01000297.1 GCA_016873375.1 Phycisphaerae bacterium | reverse complement strand
GTTCGTCGGCAGCCACCATGAGGCCGAGCACGAGTGCGAGCAGCAGGATCAGGCTCGTGCCCAAACCGTTGAACCGCACCACGAGCTGCTGCGCGAACCACTGCGGGATCAGCCCCGACTCGGCGCCAGCGAGCGAGCCGAGCCGCGGGAACCATGTGGCGTGCAGGGCGCTGAAGGCAATCATGGCGATCACCGCACCCAGCACGCGCACCATCGGGTGCGAGATCGCACGACCGGTGAAGGTGGCCCAAAGTGCAATGCCGCCCAGGAGCATCGGGATCCAGGCTCCGAAGCCAAACGACTCATAGACCGTGAGGGCGACCATCGCACCCACAGCGCCCATCAGGTTCGCGGGCGGTTGGTTCCACGACGCGACGGTGCGGCTTGGCGCATCGGCGGCGTCGAAGGACACCAGGGCAAGCGCCACGAGCACCCACGCGGCGAAGGCGGCGATCCAACCGATCTTGCGCGCGAGCGGGGCAGGGGGGAGGTCGAGGACAGCGCGCCCCGTGGGGCGTGCAACAGCCGTGGGCGAAGTCCGTGCCATGCAGGATTCATCGGCGTTTTGGGCCCTTGCCGATGAGCCAAGACTGGTGGCTTTCGCTACCTTCTCCAGCCATGCATTTCCGTCTCGTCGATCAAGTGCTTGAGCGATCCGCCGACCGTGTGGTGGCGATCAAGAACGTGACCATCGCCGAGGAGTACCTGCAGGACCACTTTCCGACCTTCCCCGTGCTGCCTGGCGTCTTCATGCTTGAGGCGCTTGTTCAGACGGGCCGTGAACTGCTGGCCGGGCGTGGATGCGGTCGGGTCGTGCTGGGGCAGGTCAAGGGACTCAAGTACGGCAGTTTCGTGCGACCGGGCGACACGCTGCGCATGGAGGTGAGCTTCGACAAGGAGACGGAGAGCGGCTGGCAACTCAAGGGCGCTGCTACGGTGGTTCGACCCGGTGGCAGCGACCCCGACACGGCCTGCACCGGTCGCCTTATCATGCGGCCCGTTCGAATTTCTGCACCGATCGGGGCCTGAAGGCCGATATCCGCCCCTTCACCGGTTCTGTGCATTGACCCCTCAGGGAGGCTTGGCGTGGCACTTACCAATGACGACATCTTCAAGAAGGTTCAGGGCGTGTTGGTGGATGCCCTTGGGGTCGATGACGCCGACGTCACCCCCGACGCTGTCCTGACCACGGATCTGGGCGCGGAGAGCATTGACTTCCTGGACATCACCTTCCGGCTCGACAAGGCCTTCACCACCCCTGAGAAGCCGTTCAAGATCGGACAGGGCGAGCTTTTCCCTGAGAACCTCATGGCCAACCCCGACTTGGTCAAGGACGGTAAGTTCACCGACGCCGGCATGGCGCTCCTGAAGGAGAAGATGCCCCATGTGGACTTCGCCGCCTTCGACATTGATCGGCGCGTGGAAGCGGTGAGCGAACTCTTCACCGTGAAGAGCCTCTGCACCTTTGTCGCCCGCAAGCTCGGCCACTGAGCCAGCGGTCGCGCTGCCCGGCACGCCGCACCGCGACAGGCTCGACGAGGGAAGGACCACTGCCCATGCGCTGGATGTGGATCGACCAGATCACGACCTTCGAGCCCAACCGCCGCATGGTGGCCGTCAAGAACGTGAGCTTGGCCGAGGAGCATCTGCACCAGCACTTCGCCGCAGGTCCGGATGGGCCGGCTTGCCCCGTCATGCCCATGAGCCTGATGGTCGAGGGCATGGCCCAGACGGCTGGCGTGCTGGTGGGGAGCGTGAATCGCTTCCGCGAGAAGGTGATCCTGGCCAAGGTGAACGACGCCCGGATCGATCGCGAGGTCATCCCTGGCCAGACGATCCGCTACGACGCCACCATCGAACGCATGGATGCTGCTGGGGCGAGCACCATGGGCCTGATCGATGTGCTCGATCATCGCACCGGGGCGTGGGAGCGCATCGGCGAGATCAGCCTGATGTTCAGCCACATCGATGCCAACCGCAGCGGGCTCCAGTTCCCGGAGCACAATTTCGTCTTCAGCGACAACTTCCGGCTGATCCTGGAGCAGGCTGGGCTTGGATCGCTGGCTGACTGAGGTTCCCCGGCATCGGTGGACCGCCCGTCGAACATCCAGGAAACAGCGCACCAATGGAAAAGGCCTCGCTCGGGGAGGCACGCACCGAGCAAGGCCGATCCAGGGTCGAGCTAGCGTGGCGCCCGTGTTCCGTTCCCGGCCGACTCGTTCGAGACCCAGCCGGCGGTTTCACCCGCCACGGACGGAGGGTCGAATCCAGACGAGGGCCATGCAAGATCGACGGTCGGTTTTTCTGCGCTTGGCGCGAAAACCCTAGACTCTGCCGTGTGGCACACCATCTGGCCGTCTTTACCGGCTCCTTCGATCCGGTCACCTACGGGCACCTCGATGTCCTGCAGCGGGCCCGCGGTCTTTTCGATGAGATCGTGATCGCCGTTGGCCACAACCCGGACAAGCCTGGGGTCTTCAGCTTCGAAGAACGGGTCGAGCTGCTCAACGAACTCGTGGGAGAACTGGTGGCCACGCACCCT
>VGXJ01000296.1 GCA_016873375.1 Phycisphaerae bacterium | reverse complement strand
GTCATCGAGATGGCGGATGACGCCGTCAACGGTGCTGATCTGGCGCAGGTCCTCTCGCGCTGGGGATCGTGTGGCGAGTGCGCTGCCGATCTGAACGGTGACGGGCAGGTCAATGGCATCGACATTTCGATCGTCCTGTCGAACTGGGGGCCGTGCCCCGCGAGCCTGAATTCGGTCGAGCCCGGATCGGGCTCGTATCTCGGCGGCACGACCACATACCTGTACGGGGAACGATTCCTGTTCGCGTCGGCCGTTCGGTTCGGAGGCGTGCCTGCGGCATCGTTCGAGGTGATGACGGCTTCGACGATCCGCGCCGTCACGCCGGCAGGCATCGCGGGGCCGGCCGTCGTCACCGTCACCACGGCTGCCGGCGAGGTCGAGTTGCAGGGTGGCTTCACCTTCGAGCCCGCCACCGCACAGTCGGTTTCGCCTTCGACCGTGAGTGTGCTCGGTGGCGCGACGATCACGGTGTTCGGTCAGCACTTGGCTGAAGCCACCGGCATCCGTGTCGGTGGCAACGTGTGCAGCGGGTTCGTGAACGTGTCCGCCAGCGAGTTGCGTGCGGTGGTTCCGCCGGGCAGCCCAGCCACCGTTGCGGTGCAGGTCGACCATCCTGCGGGCGCTCTTGTGCTCGATGGCGCCTTGACGTATGGCAGCGGGTCGGTTCCCACGTGGGCGACGCTGCTCGAAGCGGAGCCCAATCCACAGGTCGTGACGTCGCTGGCGCTGCGTGATGCGATCCGTGCGACCGGGCTGGCATGGCGCGTACGCGATGCAGGCACGCAGGTCGAGATGCTGCTCGTGCCGCCGGGCACATTCGTGATGGGATGCAGCGGAGGTGATTCCAACTGCCAGTCCAACGAGTCGCCTGCTCACCAAGTCACGATCACATCGCCGTTCTACCTCGCTCGGCATGAACTGACGCAGGACCAGTGGGTCGCCGTGATGGGATACAACCCGAGCGACTTTTCGGGCTGGCTCTATCCGGTATCAGGCAATCGACCCGTCGAGAAGGTGTCGTGGAGCATGGCACAGGAGTTCATGTCATCCACGGGCATGCGATTGCCGACCGAGGCCGAGTGGGAGATGGCGTGCCGCGCAGGCACGACGACACCAACCTATCTGGCCGGCGTGCAGATCGGCCAGATCGCGTGGATGGGCACGAACAATGGATCCCCCGGCTCGGTGACATGGGGAACGAAGCAGGTCTCGCTGCTCCTTCCCAACGCGCTCGGGCTCCATGACATGCTCGGCAATGTCTGGGAGTGGTGCCAGGATCGTGGGGGCACCTACTCAGCCGGTGCGCAGACGAACCCCGTAGGCCCCGCGACCGGCGGCACGCGCGTGCTGCGTGGCGGGAACTGGTTCAACATCCAGCAGGTCGTGCGGTGCTCGGCGAGGTTTGATACGGGGCCTGACGAGGTTGACCTCATCGGTGTTGGCATCCGGCCGGCGCGTTCACCGTAAGCCGCTGGTCCGCGTCGGGCGGACTGCTCAACCTAGGCGGGGACGATCGGAGCTCTGGGTCAATTCCACGCAGCGAGCAGGATCGCGAGATCCGGGCCCTCGACGATGCCATTGCGATCGATGTCGGCGACGACATCGTTCGTTCCCCATGCCGCGAGCAGGATGGCCAAGTCGGGCCCGCTGACGACACCATCCCCGTTGAGATCGGGGTCCGGCGATTGCGGAGTTCCGCCGGCTGTGACGGTGATGGACATGGTTGTGGTCGAGGCCCCTTCCGAGAAGGTGGCATTCATCACCAGGTTCGCCGTGTTCCCCGTCGGGAAGATGGTCGGCAGCGGGAAAGGGACCGCCACCAAGGGCGGGAGTGGTGCGATGGGCACCGTCTCGTTGAGTGAGGACTGCAGCGAGAGGTTGATGCCCTTCGGTCCCTGGATCGCGGTACCCGCGAGGGCAAACAGTGCCGCAGAGGTCTGCGAGAACGGCGCGCCCGAGGCTGTGCCGCTCACGGCAAGATCGACGGGCACCGCGACCGTGATGGTCCAACCTCCGGTGCCATTGGCGATGGCCGTGCCGACCGCGGGCCCGGTCTGCGTGAGTGTCGCTGACGAGATCGTGTCGTTGCTCAGCGGCAGGCTCAGGTTCGAGACGCCGAAGAAGGTGCTCGACGGCTGCTGGGTCCGGAAGGTGGAGAAGCTGAGCACGATCGTGCTGGCGATCGTTCCCGTCTGGCCGTTGAGGACATCGAGCGCAAGACCATCGACCGCCGCCGTGCCGAGCTCGGTATCAAGCGTGAAACCGAAGGTCCCGGTGGGGTTGGCATCAGTGATCGTGATGCGTGGCTTGAAGGTGCCGTTGAACGGGATGGGGTTGTTGCCGCTGCCACCGAACAGCCCCGGAATCGTCCTCGTTCCGGTCGGATTGGTAGTCGCGTCATAGTTGCCGATCCAGGTGCCCGCCATGGGCAGCGCTAGATCGGTGGTCTGCGAGAAGG
The DNA here is from genome assembly GCA_016873375.1 of Phycisphaerae bacterium. GTDB lineage: Bacteria > Planctomycetota > Phycisphaerae > Phycisphaerales > SM1A02 > SYIB01. The sequence goes on along the minus strand of VGXJ01000296.1, from coordinate 86 downwards.
TGCTCGATGACGCGACAGCGCAGTCATAGGTTGTGCTTGCAGCGACCGCGGCGCTTGAGCAGAGCAACGCGACAGCAAAGAGGGGG
>VGXJ01000295.1 GCA_016873375.1 Phycisphaerae bacterium | reverse complement strand
CGCATCGCGCGCCACGGAGCGGGCGCGAGCAGCTTCAGCGACTGGTGGGCCTACAAGATGGAAGTCATGGATGCCTTGCCGCACAACGGTGCCATCATGGCAGGCCAGGGTGTGCTGACGAGCTTCAACTCCGACAGCGACGAATTGGCACGACGCATGAACACTGAAGCAGCCAAAGCATGCCGGTACGGCGGGCTCGAACCCGCGGAGGCCCTGAAGTTCGTGACGATCAACCCTGCCATCCAAATGGGCATCGGTCACCGCACCGGCAGCCTTGAGGTCGGCAAGGATGCGGATGTGGCCATCTGGACAACGGATCCCCTGTCGAGCTACGCGCTCTGCGACCAGACATGGATCGAGGGCGTCAAGCGCTTCGATCGAGCAGAAGATCGGGTACGCCGAGCCGAGGATGCCGCGCTCCGATCCCAATTGCTTGAGGCAGCGTTCGAGCGTGGCGGCATGGACCGACCGCCGACGAAACCTGATGGTGATTCAGGCGGCAGGCGGCGTGGGCCGACACTGCTGGCCCGCATGCTGGACACGCGCGAAGATGCGTTCTGGGAGATGTACAGGCGAGGCCAGGATCCGGCGGCGGTGCGCTCGGGTGAATGCGGTTGCGGTGCAGCCATGACCCTCTTCAATGGAGGTGACCAGTGAAGTCGTTCATCCTGACCGCGGCACTCTGCTCGACAGCGGTGGCACAGAACTCAACCGCTCCCAGCCCCGCCCTGAAGCATGTGACCTGCATCCGCAACGTCACGGTGCACACCATGGATCCGGCCTTCACGGTCGTTCCTGACGCTGCAGTCGTGATCGACATCGATGGCCGCATCGAACGCATCGTGCCAGGTGCGCAGGCACCCTTGGACGGCGTGCACACCTTCGACGGGCAGGGTCGCCACCTGTGGCCGGGCTTCATCTCGAGTGCCACCACCATGGGCCTGATCGAGGTGCAACAGGTTCGTGCAACCGATGACCGCACGGAAGTCGGTCAGTTCCACCCTGAAGTCGAGGCGTGGGTCGCCGTGAACCCCGACAGCGATCTGCTGGCCGTGGCGCGGGCCAACGGGATCCTGGGCGCACTCGTCTTCCCCCAGGGTGGTCGGGTGAGCGGCACGGCAAGCATGATCAGGCTCAATGGGTGGGACACCCACGACCTGGTGCTGCGCAAGGACAGCGGTGTCATCGTGCGGTGGCCAGCGACGGAACCCACCGTGCAGTGGTGGACACGCTCGACACCTGACGACCAGGAGAAGCGCATCAGCCGCGAACTGCGCGAGGTGCGGGAGTTCTTCACCCGCGCGAAGGCCTACATCACGGCGCGTGATGCTGGATCGACCCAAGTCGATGACCTTCGCTTCGAGCGGCTGCGGCCCGTGCTGAAGGGCACGGCGCCGATCTATCTCGACGCCAGCAGCGCAGGCCAGGTGGCCAGTGCCGTGACCTGGGCTGTGGCGGAGGGTTTCAAGCCTGTCATCGTCGGCGGCCCAGGTGCGCTGGAGCAGGCGGATCTCCTGCGAGCGCACGACGTGCCTGTGATCATCGTCGGGGTCCATCGCCTGCCGCAGTGGGCGCACGAAGCATGGGATGCGCCCTTCACGCTGCCGGCGCGCCTGGCCGAGGCCGGCATCCGGTTCTCGATTGCGACCGGCGATGAACCGAGCAACGACCGCAACCTGCCGCACCATGCTGCGACAGCAGTCGCCCATGGCTTGCCGCATGACCGGGCCGTGGCGGCCATCACGCGGGATGCGGCGGCGATCGCCGGTGTGGGTGACCAGCTGGGATCGATCGTGCCCGGCATGCGCGCGAGCGTGATCCTGTGCAGCGGCGATCCACTGGATGTGCGCACGCCGGTCGAGGCTGCGTGGATCGATGGCCGGCAGCTTGACCTGTCGAATCACCAGACGAGGATGCTCGAGAAGTATCGACGCAAGTACGAAGCACCGAAGCCCTGAGGGGCCGGTGGCTCGGAGATGCCGGATGGGTTCGCAGGGCGCCGGGACCAATCCGGAGCCGGTTGGCTCAGGCTGCGTCGATGACCGAGTAGCGATCGAGGTTCAGCGTGACGAGTTCACCGTCATCCTTGCGCAGTTCGAGGCGATCGAGCCAGAGGCGATCTTGGTGCGCATGCGCAAACCACGAGCCGGTCTTGGCCTGGCGCCAGCGGACCACGACGCCCTCGACCGCTGTGGTCCACACCTGGGCAATCTGGGGCATCTGCTGCATCACGCGCACGCGCGTGCCGGGCTGGAGCGCAAGTCCTTCGAACATGGGCGGGAGTATAGCCGTGCGTCACGCCAGGTCGGCCGGTGCGACGATCACCCGGCAGAGTCCCTCGCGCCACGACGCACCGCAACGACGAGCAAGCAGCGCATTGACCTGCTCGAGGCTCACACTGCGCAGGTCGGCAGTCAGTTCATCAAGCGTGCGCAGCCGACCATAGGTGAACCAGTCGCTCGCCAACGCCATGGCACGGGCGGAGGTGCTCTCTTCGCTCATGACCAATCGGCTGAGAATGCCGATGCGTGCGCGCTCGAGTTCGTCCGCATC
>VGXJ01000294.1 GCA_016873375.1 Phycisphaerae bacterium | reverse complement strand
CATTCAAGGAGGAAGACATGCTGCTCGAAAAGTTTCTTGGCCTGTTCAGTGTCGACATGGGGATCGACCTCGGTACCTGCAACACTCTCGTGTGCGTGAAGGGCCAGGGGATCGTCCTGAATGAACCATCCGTCGTGGCCGTCCGCAAAGGCACCAACAAGGTGCTCAATGATGGCCGTGCCGTCGGCTTCGCTGCGAAGGAAATGCTCGGCAAGACGCCCGGCACGATCTCGGCGATCCGTCCCCTGAAGGAAGGCGTGATCAGCGACTTCGAGATCACCGAGGCCATGCTTGCCTACTTCATCCGCAAGGTGAATGGCCCCAACCGATTTTTCGGTCCGCGCGTGGTCATCTCGATCCCGTCTGGCATCACTGCCGTCGAGAAGCGTGCCGTGCTCGACAGCGCTGAGCGGGCCGGTGCGCGCCGCGTCTACCTCGTCGAGGAACCCATGGCCGCCGGCATCGGTGCGGGGCTTCCGATCGGTGATCCCACGGCCAGCATGATCGTCGACATCGGCGGCGGCACGACCGACGTGGCCATCATGAGCCTCGCCGACATCGCACACTGCGTCAGCGTCCGTGTTGCTGGCGACGACTTCGATGAAGCCATCGTCGATCACATGCGAAATGTGCACGGCCTCATCATCGGCGAGCAGTCGGCCGAGCGAGTCAAGATCGAGATCGGTTCGGCTGGTGCGCTTGCGCAGGAACTCGAAATGGAAGTCCGCGGTCGCGACACGGTCACGGGCATGCCGCGCAAGGCGACCATCAACAGCGTCGAGATCCGTCAGGCTCTCACGCCGCCGGTCAGCGCGATCATCAAGGCCTGCAAGGACACGCTTGAGCAAGCAGCACCGGAACTCGCGGCAGACCTCGTCAACAACGGCATTGTGCTCGCCGGCGGTGGTGCGCTGCTGCGCAACATCGACCGGGTCATCAGCCAGGCCACTGGCCTCGAGACGCGCGTGGCCAATGATCCGCTGACCTGCGTTGCCCAGGGCACGAGCATCTACCTCGAGAACCTCGAGGCGTACAAGGACACGCTCGAGAGCGACGTCGTCGACTTCTGATTGGCTGGCGTGCGTCGGTGCCGCATCCATCGGTGCGGCCCGGCGCGGCCAAGCCTGCTCCGTCCAACTCGGCCTGATCACGGATGGGAGGCTCGATGAGGATCGCTGACCGCCCCTTCGCCATCGCGGTGCTGCTGGCCCTGACCGTGTCGGTGCTTCCGACGCGCATCGTCGGCGGCGTGCTGATCGATGTCTCTGGGGTCGTGACGGCTCTCCTGAATCCTCCCGCCCACGTGCTGCAGTTGGTTCGCGAATGGCTTCGTCCACCGGAGCACGGCCGCGGTCCGGATGATCCCGTGATACGGGAACTCCTTCGTGAACGCGACACCTACCGCAGTCAATGGCACGCCGCTCGGCAGGAGGTGCTCGAGCTGGAGCGCAAGCTCGACCAGGCGGGCGCGATTCGTCGCGCAGATCCCTCGGGGGCGTGGCGGCTCGTGGATGCCGCGGTGGGTCTGTCGACACCTGCCGCGGGTCAAGGCATCGTGCAGCTCATGACAGGCACGGCGCTCGGCGTCGCGGCCGGCGATGTCGCCATCGTGCGGGGCGACCTGCTTGCAGGGCGCATCGGTCCGGCGCCTGATCGCCTCACATCAACGCTTGTCCCGATCGGTCATCCAGGGCTCGGGCGCATCGATGCATCGATCGTGATCGACGAAGAGGGGCAGGGTCGCAGGATGCCGGTGCAGCTCGAGGCGATCGGCTCTGGCAGGTTGGCGTGCGATGTCGCGCTGGAGGGTGGCGTCAAGCCTGGCATGCTGGTGCGCCTTCGCGATGGCAGCTGGCCCAAGGGGGCGCAGGGCATGGTGCTGGGTACGGTGGTCGAGGTGGGCCGCAAGGACCAGCAGCCGCTGCGTGGCCGGGCGATCATCATGCCTGCAGTCGATGGGCGCACGCTGGCGGAGGTGACCATCAAGGCGACCGGTCCATCGGCGGACCAGGGGATTCCAACACGATGATCAGGCACCGCACAGCCGCACCGCATGGAATCCACCATGCGTAGCCCGGTGTTCATCGCCGCGCTCCTGGTCGCCGTGCTGCTGGATAGCGCGTTCCTGCAGGTGCTGTCCATTGGCGGTGGCCGGCCGTGGCTCTTTCCGGTGGTGCTTGCTTTCGTCTGCTTCAACGCCAGCAAGCGGGCGGCTTGGTGGGCGTCGCTCGGCACGGGTGTGCTCTATGACCTGGTGTCTGCGGCGGCGGCACCTGGCGGGACCACGATCGTGGTATTGGGGCCAAACACCATTGGCTGCCTGCTTGCCGCGGCAGCCGCCATCCCCCTTCGGGGGGTCGTGTTCAAGCGCAATCCAGTGGCCGTTGGTGTTCTGGCTGGAGCGCTGCTGCTGATCCATCAGGTCGGCTGGTTTGCCGCGTGGACCATCCGTGGCTGGCTGGGCGACCCTGTGCCGTGGACGGTTGGCGAGGTGGGCACCGCGATGCTGGCGTCGTTCTGGGCAGCGTGCGCGACTGCACTCTTGGGTATCCCGGTGAGTGTTCTGCTCGACCGGATCGAAGCCTGGTGGGGCT
>VGXJ01000293.1 GCA_016873375.1 Phycisphaerae bacterium | reverse complement strand
GGAGGTCTTCGGCGCAACCGGCCCGATCGAGGAGTTTGCGACGGCGCTCGAAGCAGCGCAGGATGCGAACGCGCCGGCCCCGGGGCAACTCGCACTGACCGTGCTGCGTGCGGGCAAGCAGCGTGAAGTCACGCTGAAGGTCGGCACGGCGTACGGCTGCTTCGGTGCGGAGTATCCGGCGAAGTGCGCCAAGTCGGAGCGCATCGCCAAGGAGTTGCTTGCGTACCTCGTCCAGCACCAGCGGGACGATGGATCGTTCGGCGACCCGGTGCACGACACCTTCGCGCCGTTGGCGCTTCTTTCGAGTGGTGATCCCGCATACCTGCCGGCCGTGGAGCGGTGCGTCCGCCATCTCTGCGCTGAGACGAAGGCATCGGACCCGAACGCACAGGCATCGCTCCCCAACTGGAGCTACATGGGCGCTGCGCTCGTGCTCAGCGAGTACTACCTCGCCACACGGGCGGCATGGGTACTCCCGGAACTGCAGGAAATCCACGACTTCATCGCCGCTGGGCAGTACCTGGACATGTCACAGATCAACCCGCGCGCAAAGGAGTCGCATCCCGACAGCTATCCGAAGGGACCACTCAACTCGCACGGCGGCTGGGGTCACAATCCGGGCTTCGAGGGCTACGGGCCCATCGCGATGATTACGGCGCAAGGCGCACTCGCGTATTCGATGATGGCTCGCTGCGGCATCGAGATCGACCGCACCCGGCACGATGCTGCGTACGCATTCCTGCGTCGCGGCAGCGGCAAGAACGGTTACGTCTGGTACGGCGATGGCGTCGGTGGGCGCGATGACGGCTGGGCCGACATGGGGCGAACTGGTGCGGCTGCCATCGCCAATGCCATGAGCCCGTATCGGGGCACGGCCTACCGTGACAGCGCTCGATGGCACGCGAGCGTCATCGGCGCGCATCCCCAGAGCTTTCCGGATACGCACGGCTCGCCCCCGATGGGCATGGGCTACACGGCGCTCGGAGCGAGCGTCGACCCAGCGAGCTTCCGCGCACTGATGGATGCCAATCGTTGGTGGTTCGCACTCGCCCAATGCACGGATGGAAGCTTCTACTACCAGCCCAACCGAGACAACGCCGGCTACGGCGACGATGCACGCATGACGGCATCGGCGGTGACGGCGTTCATGCTGCAGATCCCTAAGCGAAACCTAGTCGTCACGGGGCGAAGCGTGGAGCCCGTGCAGCCTGCCACGCGCGCGGCGGGTCCCCTGAAGGTGTTCATCCTTGCAGGGCAATCGAACATGCAGGGACATGCGGCGATCTCGACCTTCGATGCGATGGCCGCTGACCCGAAGACTGCATCGCTGCTCACGCAGATGCGTGGTCCCGATGGTGCACCGCGCGTGTGCGAGCGCACCTGGATCTCGTCGGTCGGTTGTCTTGGTGACGCATACTCGGATCGGACCGAGGCGAGAGGTGCCTTGACGGCCGGGTTCGGTGCGCCCGAGGACAAGATCGGTCCTGAGTTCACCTTCGGCATCACGATGGAGCAGGCCGTCGATGGGCCCGTGCTCATCATCAAGACCTCGTGGGGCGGTCGAAGCCTGCACACCGACTTCAGGCCACCGAGCGCAGGGCCATTCGTGTGGCGCGCGGAGGAACGTGCCGAACGCGAGGCCCGCGGCGAGGATGTCCAGAAGCTCGAGGCGGAGAAGATCGCGGCGACCGGCGAGTACTACCGCGCCATGATCGCCCATGTGAAGATGGTGCTTGCCGATCTGCCGCGAGTGGTGCCGGGCTTCGATGCGGCGCAGGGCTTCGAACTGGCGGGGTTCGTGTGGTTCCAGGGTTTCAACGACTACGTGGATGGTGGCGTGTATCCGAAGCAGCAGGAGGAAGGGGGGTACGACCAGTACGCCGACCTCCTGGGCCACTTCATTCGTGATGTGCGCAAGGATCTTGCGGCACCGCGCATGCCGTTCGTCATCGGTGTCATGGGGATCGATGGGATGAGGGGCGACACCGATGCACCCATGCGGAACTTCCGCAGCGCGCAGCGCAAGCCAGCGACGCTTGACGACTTCAAGGGCAACGTCATCGCAGTGGAGACGGCGCCGTTCTGGGATGACGACCTCGAGCGCCTGATGGAGCGTCGCGAGCGATCGAAGGATCCCGAGGCAGACTTCACGCCCGAGGAACGAAAGCGCCTTGAGGGTGCCTCGGACGGTGGCTACCACTACCTCGGTGCGGCCAAGATCATGGCGCCCATCGGGCGCGCGTTCGCCGAGGCGCTGGTGGGGGCTTCGAAGTCCAAGGGGCGCTGATCGGGCGGCAGAACTCAGCGCTCGCCGTGAACGGTTCCGACCTGGGCATCCTGCTGAGCGCGTGGGGGCCCTGCGACTGAGTGCTGCGCGCTCTCGCCTTGGTGGAGAGAGCGGAGGGCCCTAATGAGAATGGCGGCGAAACGGGCGAAACCTCGCCTTGATCTCGCGCGCTTTCTGAACTGGTTCACGGCCTTCCGAGATCAGGGGGTCGATCGAAGCGGGCGCGGCCCTCACGCGAGATCCTTGCTGCGGTGGTAGCGGCGCAGCTCGATGAACCACAGCCGCATCCACCGCGTCACCCGACCGCGCGTGAGTAAAACA
>VGXJ01000292.1 GCA_016873375.1 Phycisphaerae bacterium | reverse complement strand
ATGGCACGCAGGATGCCCTTGCCTACAACCTGGTGTCCCAGCCGACGCAGTACCTGCATGGCGCACACATGATCTCGAACACATCGTTCTCGGGATGCCACGGCACCAGCGACCTCTGCTTCGGTCACACGCCGACCTTGAGCGAACTCGCGGCGCGCTTTCCCGGGCGCTACACCTGGAGTTCCACCTTCACGCCTGTCGCGCACGTCCTTGATACGGCATGGATCAACGGCATCTTCGGGCATTTCGATGCATCGATTCGACCTGCAACGACCCCATCGATCCTCTACAAGACCTACACGGATACCGCGCGCCGGAGCGGCTGGCTCGAGGTGGACAGCGCCGTACCGTGGACTGGAGAGCCTGCAGCGAGCCTCGCTGACGCCGTGCCGGCCTCCAACTCGATTTCGATACGCACCTGCCGGGCACGAGCGGTCACGGTCGATCTCCCGGCGGCTCAGCTCAGTCTCACGCCGAGCCAACCGTTGACGATGGTCGTCGGTCGACTCGATCCTGTGGGACTTGATCCGGCACTCAATCAGAACGGGGCACCCGACCAGACGACGATCCGCGTACGAGGCGCCGCCGCATGCGGTCCACTGATCGCCACGATCAATGGACAACCGACACCACCAGGCTTCGTGCGCTGGAGCGGAGACGCCATCGAGCTCGGACCAATCGGGCTGCCGGTTCCGATCAGTTCGGCACTCACCGTGACGGTCACCCAGACCTCCTGCCAATCGCCGTGCCCCGCGGATCTCACCATGGACCGAGTCATCGACGGCGCTGACCTTGCGTTGGTGCTTGCAGGATGGGGCCAGCAGGACTCCGCGGGAGATCTCGATGGAAGCGGCAGCATCGACGGGCAGGACCTTGCCTTGGTCCTTGCGGCATGGGGGCCGTGCAGATAGGCCGCGCCCGCGCGCCCGTCACGCCTCCACTGCCTCTTCGGCTGACCGGTCGGTGCCGCCGCCCCGTGAATCGATGCGCACTAGGCCTGCGTCACCGTCACCCAGCGACCTGTGCGTGCGCTCTTGAGCACCGCGTCGCACACATGCTGCGTGCCGAGCGCATGGCGGAAGTCGGGGTATGCGCGTGGGGACTTCGGTGCATCGAGACTGCGCAGGAACTCGTAGAGCCCGTGCACGAAGGAGTGCTCATAGCCCAGGCAGAGACCCGGCACCCACCACGCGCCGGCGTACGGATGGTCGCCGTCGGTGCAGTGGATGCTCGACCAGCCTCGGCGGTCGCCCTGCACCGAGTGATCGAAGTAGCTCAGGCGGTTCAGGTCGTGGAGGTCCCACGCCAGGCTCTTGTGCTCGCCGTTGATCTCGAAGGTGTAGAGCGCCTTGTGGCCACGCGCATAGCGGGTGGACTCGAACACCGCCATGGAGCCGTTCTTGAACCGCGCGAGGAACGCGCAAGCGTCGTCGATCTTCACCGGCTGCTTCGTGCCGGTTGCCGTGTGGATGCGTTCCTTGATGAAGGTCTCGGTCATCGCACCCACCGACACGATGTCGCCGTTGATCCAGCGCGCGGTGTCGATGCAGTGGGCAAGGAGGTCGCCGGTCACGCCCGAGCCCGCCACCTTCGCGTCAAGGCGCCAGAGGCCCGTACCGCCCTGCGGCAGATCGGCGGAGATCGTCCAGTCCTGCAGGAAGTTCGCGCGGTAGTGGAAGATCTTGCCGAGCTCGCCCGATGCGACGATGTTCTTCGCAAGCGTGACCGCTGGCAGGAAGCGGTAGTTGTACCAGACGAGGTTCGGAAGCCCCGACTTCTCGACGGCTCGTGTCATCGCCGCACCCTGCTTCCCATCGAGCGCAAGCGGCTTCTCGCAAAGGATCATCTTGCGGTGCTTCACGCAGGCGAGGGCGATCTCCATGTGGGAGTCGTTGGGCGTGCAGATGTCGACCGCATCGATGTCATCACGCGCCACGAGCCTGCGCCAGTCGGTCTCGACATGCGGGCACTGCCACGCAGCGGCGAACTCGCGCACCTTTCCCTCACTTCGACCGCAGACGGCCTGCAGGACGGGCCGGCGCCCGGTGCGGAAGAAGTTCCCGGCCTGGTGGATCGCGTTCGCATGCGCGCGACCCATGAATCCGTAGCCAATCAGGCCGATGCGAAGGATCCCGGATTCGCGGACACTGACTCTCGGAGTCGGCGATGCCGGGGTGCCCTTGGTCTTGGTGGTTTGCTTCTTTGCCACGATTGGGTCTCCTCTCCCGGACCTCAGCCGCCAATCGATGCACGCACGGCGAGCATCGACTTCAACACCGTGTTCCAGGTGTCCTGCTTCTCGAGCAGCGTATTCGGGAACATGCAGCCATCCCAGCAGATGTGCCGGATCCCGCGCCCGGCCGCACCGTCGAGCCACTTCGCCGAGCATGCTGGGATGTCGAGCTTGCCGTTCGGATCATCCGCCGGACAGTGGCGGCCGGTCCTGTCATGCGACCCCGTACCGTGCACGGTGCCGTCGCTTTGCGCGACATGAAAGTCGATCGTCCAGGGACGCAGCGCATCGGTGAGCTTGCCGTAGGCCTTGTCGAAGTCCTTCTGCGAGTGTGTGCCGCCCTTGCCTGTCTTCAGGATCGCCGTCTTCGGCGAGTTCACACCAAG
>VGXJ01000291.1 GCA_016873375.1 Phycisphaerae bacterium | reverse complement strand
ACCGAGGCCGACATGGTCGCGGCGATCCGTTTCGGCCTTGAGCATGGCATCAAGCCGATCCTCGAGATGATCGACGAACTGCGTGCCAAGAGCGGCGCTCCCGCCGTGCGCATGGGCGACCGCATCCTGCCCTCGGCCGACGTCATGGCCCTGGTCAAGGAGAAGGCCTACGACGAGCTCACCAAGGCTCGCCAAATCCACGGCAAGGAAGCGCGCAACAGCGAAGTCGACCGCGTCAAGAAGTGGTGCATCGACTCGTTCTTCGCGGTCCCCGCGGGCTTGGCCTACACCGAGCATGTCGCCGCCGAGAAGCGCGCGCGCGAGGCGAAGGAAGCGCTGCGACTGCTCGAGAAGAAGATCACCCACAACCTGGTCGCGGAGAAGGGCATTCGGGCCGACGGCCGCCCCCTCAACCAGATCCGTCCGCTCGACATGGCGGTCGACTTCCTGCCGCGTCCGCACGGCAGCGCGTTCTTCCAGCGCGGCGAGACGCAGTCCATCGTGACCTGCACGCTCGGCACGATGAAGGACGAGCAGATCATCGACGGCCTGCTCGCCGAGTACGCGAAGAAGTTCTACCTGCACTACAACTTCCCGCCGTACTGCACCGGTGAAGCCGGTCGCATCGCGGGCCCCGGACGCCGCGAAATCGGCCACGGCGCCCTCGCGGAGAAGAGCCTGCTCGCGATCCTGCCCAGCACCGAGGAGTTCCCCTACACGGTGCGTCTGGTCAGCGACATCACCGAGAGCAACGGTTCAAGCAGCATGGCCAGCGTCTGCGGCGGCTGCCTTGCGCTCATGGATGCGGGCGTGCCCATCAAGGCGACCTGCGCAGGCATCAGCGTGGGCCGCTTCACCAGCTCGGCGGGCAAGGTCACCCACGTGACCGACATCATTGGCGAAGAGGATTTCTTCGGCGAGATGGACTTCAAGGTCTCCGGCACCCGCGAGGGCATCACCGGCATCCAGCTCGATCTCAAGGCCCGCGGCCTCGGCGTCGAGGAGATCGAGACGATCTTTGCGCAGGCCCGTGAAGGCCGGCTCTTCCTCATCGAGAAGATGGAAGCCTGCCTTGCCAAGCCGCGCGCCGACCTCAAGCCGCACGCTCCCCGCATCATCACGGTCAAGATCGATCCCGAGAAGATCGGCAAGCTCATCGGACCTGGCGGCAAGACCATCCGCGGCATCCAGGACCGCACGGGTGCCCAGATCGACATCAACGAGGACGGCACCGTCTTCATCGCCACGGCTGACGGCAACGCGGCCATGCGCGCCAAGGCCGAAGTCGAGGCGCTGGGCGCCGAGATCAAGGTCGGCTCGATCTACGAAGGCAAGGTCGTGGGCATCAAGGACTTCGGTTGCTTCGTGGAGCTCGCTCCAGGCACCGACGGCATGGTGCATGTGAGCGAACTGGCCCACGGCTTCGTGAAGACCGTGACCGAGGTGGTCAAGGTCGGCGACGTCATCAAGGTCAAGGTCATCAACGTCGATGACACCGGGCGCATCAAGCTGAGCCGCAAGGCCCTGCTCGAGGCCCCTGCCGAGCCGGCCGCCCGCAAGTGATTCGCCCGACTGGACTTCCCGCTCTTCAGGGCGGGAAGTTCAGTCGATTGTCAAGGATTCGTGTGATAACGGGTTGCGCCCCACGCTTTCCGGGGCGAGAATCCGACGCCCGAAACAGTGATTCGCCAGGGTCTATTCGCAACAAGCAACGAGCAGAGGCAACCATGACCGACACCCAGAAGATCGAGAACGCCGAGGGGACCATCAAGTGGTTCGATGCCCGCAAGGGTTTCGGCTTCATCATCGGGCCACAGGGCCAGGACATCTTCGTCCACTTCACGGTGATCGACCAAGAGACCGGTTTCCGCACCTTCAAGGACGGCGAGAAGGTCACTTACTCAGCCAACTGCGGTGCCAAGGGCTGGTCAGCGACCTTCGCTCGCAGCGCCGCCCGCGTGACCACGCCGCAAGCGTGATCCGGCACGCCGGGCCCAGCACTGGGCCCAGCGCCCGAGCGATGGCGACCGACACACCCCCGCCTCAGCGGGATCGGCCATGCCTGACCAATCCATGATCGTCCCATCAGCGCTCGCGTTCATCGCGGGTGCTGCGTTCGCATGGGTAGTGGCGTGGTGGATCCAACGCGCTCGACTGGCCGAGCGCGAGGACCGCGCGCGGGCAGCGGAGCGGCGGGCCGTCGAGGCCCAGCAGCTCGCCGAACTCGGCACGATGTCGAGCGGTCTCGCCCACGAGATCAAGAACCCCCTCTCGACGGTCGTGCTCAACGCCCAGCTCCTTCGCGAGGACATCCTCGACGCACCGATCGAGGCCGATCAGTCGGCGAGCATGGTCCGCCGGGTCGATGCGCTGGTGCGCGAGACCGACCGGCTTCGCGACATCCTGACCGACTTCCTGCAGTATGCGGGGCGCATGAAAGTCGATCGCGAGCGCATCGACCTGCGCGAGGTGGCGGTTGACCTGGTCGACTTCCTTCATGCCCAAGCCGCACAGTCGGGCATTCGCCTCCTGCTCTCCCCGCCACCCGAGCGACCAGTGCTCGTCGAAGCCGATCGCGGGCTGCTCAAGCAAGCGGCCCTCAACTTGATGCTCAACGCCATGCAGGCCATGGGCG
>VGXJ01000290.1 GCA_016873375.1 Phycisphaerae bacterium | reverse complement strand
GCCAGCACCCATGCGAGCGTCGAAGATGCCCTGGCCGTCGTCATGCCCAAAGGACGAGGAATCTGGCCGACGAGTTCCTCAAGATCGGGGCGAATCGGTCACATGAGAGCGGTTCCGACCACGTTCCTACCCCTTCCAGTGCCACATATTGCCGCAGGATGGGAACGATCGCCGTGGCTGGGCGACGCCGACCCCCGCGGCAAGCGGAGGGCGCTCAGTAGTGGAGGGCGTCAGCGGGCACGACGCGACACGAGCCCCGCCGCAGCCAGCAGGGCCATGGCACCGGGTGCCGGCACCGCGTTCAGGGTGAGCGACCAGTTGTCGTAGAACTGCGTCAGTGTTCCACTGCTGGAGTTCGATGCCGAAAACCCGAATCGCGATGAAACGGACCCGGAGAGATCAAGGGATCCCGTCCCGGTCAAGCGCGTGAAGTTGGCGGCGTTGAGGGTGCCGTTGAAGGTTTGCGTGGTCCATGTGGACTGGACGCCCGTGATGTAGAGGTAGTCGGCGAAGATCGAATCGCCTTGCTGGATGATCAAGCTGATGGCCTGCCCTTGGCCAAAGCTGCCCGGGCCCCGGAGCACATCGAGGCTCCAGGAAAAACTGGTTCCTTCAAGACCGAGGTTGACGGCTGGCACATAGACCGCCATGACTCCTGAGCCGGAGCCGGAGACAGTGGTGACTTGGAGCCGCGCACCGGGGTTGCCGCCTGAGTCCAGGACGGTTGGGGTGGCTGTGCCGAAGGTTGAGTACGACCACTGTGAGAAGTCGCCGTCGCTCAGCACAAAGCTGGCCGAGGCAGGGGCGGTCAGGGCAAGAACGATGGCGAGACGCGCGAGCATGGCAGGGATCCTGGCCCCTTGCCTCCCTCCTCACTGAAGAAGTGCTACCACAAAACCGCAGCCCGTCAAACAGCACTGCACACCCGCTGAGTGCGTCGGACCGGCGCATCGCGGTCGTTCTGGTCGGCGTCGACCTGACCGGCGGGAGCGCCGGCGGTCACGAGAACCCGGCTCGCGCCTCCAGGTCACGTCATCGCTTGGCCAGATGGCGCTTGGTCTCAGTGCGACTGGCCTTGATGATCGCCGTGGCAGCCTTCGGACTCGCCTTCGCCTCCATCAGGGCCTGCAGCATGAGCGGTGCCACGATCGTGGCATCCGACTCGATCACGAACATCGGCGTGCGCTCGGTGAGCTTGTCCCAGGTGATCTTCTCGTTGGGCGTGGCGCCTGAGTACGAGCCGTAACTCGTCGTGGAATCGCTGATCTGGCAGAAGTAGGCCCACGGCTTGACCGGTGCCTGCAAGTCGTACTTGATGCTCGGCACGACGCAGATCGGGAAGTCACCCGCGATACCACCGCCGATCTGGAAGAAGCCCACGCCCTTGCCCTTCGAGAGCACGGCGTAGTCGTCGTAGAAGCGAGCCATGTATTCGATGCCGCTCTTGACGATCGATGCGCTGAAGTCGCCGAACTTCACGTGCGACGCAAAGATGTTGCCGAAGGTCGAGTCCTCGTGGCCCGGCACGACCATGGGCAGGTTGGCCTTGGCCGCTGCGAGCAACCAGCAGTCCTGTGGGTTGCCCTCGAAGGCGGACTTCGGCAGCTTGAGGATGAGTTCGTAGAAGTACTCGTGCCAGAAGCGACGCTCGCCGCGGTCATGCGCGCGCTTCCACATCGGCACCAGGATCTTCTCGACGGCGCGGAACGCCTCGTCCTCGGGGATGCTCGTGTCGGTCACGCGGCGCATGCGCTGCTTGAGGATGCGCGTGTCGTCCTGCTTGGTGAAGTAGCGATACTCCGGGAAATCCTTGTAGCTGTCGTGCGCGACCAAGCGGAAGAGTGATTCCTCGAGGTTGGCGCCAGTCACGGACAGGCCATGCACGAGTCCCGCACGGATTGCGGGTGCAAGGCTGATGCCCAGCTGCGCCGAGCTCATCGCGCCAGCCATGGCCCAGTACATGCGACCGCCTGACTGGATGTGGTCCCAGTAGGCAAAGAGCGCATCACGCGTGGCGCGTGCATTGAAGTTCCGGTAGTTGCCGGCGACGAAGGACAGGATCGGAAGAGCCATGGGCGCGAAGTTCTATCAGGAAGCGGGGGCGGCCTGCACGAACGGTGCGCTGCACCCGGTTTGGACGGCGCGCTGCACACACAGGCGCTCGTTCTCCTGCAGCGATGGATGGCTGCGCGAGCGGCGTAGCCCTGCGACAGCGCCGCAGCCCGTCGAGGCCGCGGCGCCGGTCATGATTCGTTGAGGGTGCCGCTCAGGCGCGGCGCTGCTCGGACGACTGGGTCTGAGCGCCCTGCGACGGCTGCGAGCCGGGCAAGTGCTGCGTCGAGGAGCGATTGGCTTCCTGCTCCGCTTCATTGCCCGCGTCCTTCAAGCCCTTCTTGAACTCCACGATCGACTTGCCGACATTGCGACCGATCTCGGGCAGGCGGCGCCCGAAGAGCAGCAGGCCGACGACGAGAATGATGATCCAGTAGGGGCCTTCGATGCCGAACATGGCGAGAGTGGTGGTCATGGACGAGTCCAAGGATAGCCGGGGAGAGGGGGGTTGCCCGGCAGGCGATCCGGGCACTCATCGAGATTGATTGTCGCCTGCAAGGCTGAACCAACCACACATTCTCGGCAAATCCCAATCCAAAGTGGATGA
>VGXJ01000289.1 GCA_016873375.1 Phycisphaerae bacterium | reverse complement strand
CGACGTCACCCAAGGATGCATCGGCTTCGGCGACCAAGCCCACACCAGCGCCAGCACCGACGCAGCCGACGGCGCCGGCCAAGGTCGAGAAGCCCGGACAGGAACGCCCGCAGGTCCCGCCACAGGTCGATGCTCCCGGCGCCGCGACCAACCCGAATGCGGACCGGGCCGGCCCTGTCACCGACGGCGCCAAGAGCGACAAGCAGTCGGCGGCGACGAGCGTGATCGATGTCCCCGCCAGCCTCTGGAAGAACGGCAAGCCGCTCGCGCGCGAGGGCCTGAACATCAAGACGCGCCGCGTCGAGCTGACCACGCTCACGCAAGTCTCGGGGAACTACCGCAATCCGCAGTGCGACATCTACTTCGACCACACGGGGAAGCCGGTGCAGGTGAAGATCGTCGAGAGCAGCGGGTTGACGGATGCCGTCGATGAACCTGTCGTCGACACGCTCTACCGCTGGCGCGCCAGCGGCAAGCAGATCAGCCAGCTGCAGCCGGGCCAGCTCGCGCGCTTCCGCGTGCGGATCTATCTGCGCTGAGCCGAGCACCACGGTCCGGATCGCCATCGCGATCGTGCGCGACGCGATCACGAGCGCCTTCGCTGCCCGCAGCACCCCTGCCCCCCGTTAGACTCAATCACGCCATGCGCTCACGCACGCTGCTCATTGCCGGTGCCGTCACCCTTCTCGCTGCCATCGCCCTCGTCACCTTCGTGGCGCCGCGGCTCAGCCGCGCCTTCGAGGACACACGACACGCGGAATCGAAAGACTTCGGCGAAGACGTGACCGAGCATGGCAATGACGTCATGCTCGGCGATCCTGCCGAGAGCGAGGAGCGCGACGACGAGCCGAGCGAACCCGAGCGCGCGCTGCCCATCGCTGGCGCACCAGTGTCCGTGGGCATCTACATCATGGATGTTTCGCACATCAACTTCGCGGAAGGCACATTCGCGATCGATGCCTACGTCTGGATGAATTGGGACGCGGCCAAGTTCCTCCCGCCGGGTGCCGAGGCATCCGCCGAGACGGCAAGTCTGTCGCGAGCCCCCTGCGACACGATCGGTTTCATTGGGGCCTTCGAACTGAATGTCGCACCAGTTGTGAAGAAGCCCGGCTACGCCCAGTTCCGGGTCATCGGCACGATCCGCCAGGAGTTCAACCTCGCGCGATTTCCCCTCGATCAACATGTGCTGCGCATCGGCATCGAGGACGAGGAGTGCGCTGACCACATCGTGCGCTACGAGGCCGACGCCCGGAACTCCGGCGCTACCGACTTCCGCATCACAGGCTGGACGCACGACCGGCCTTCGGTCTCGACCTACACGCGGACCTACGAGACCAACTTCGGCGACCGATCGCTGCCGACCGGTGATGAATCGCGCTTCGCCGGGATCGCCTTCGAGATCCCCATCCGGCAGGTCCGGCTGGCGTACTTCGTCAAACTCACCTTCGGCCTCTTCATCAGCACGGTGCTGGCACTCATGTCCCTCGTCGTCGCGCACTACGGCGTCGACCGACTGGGCTTCCCGGTGGGTGCGCTCTTCGCTGTCGTGGCGAGCCAATGGATGGTCGGCGAGGCCCTGCCGCCACGCGCACCGCCGACGATCGCCGACTGGCTGCACGTCACATCGTTCGGGGTGATCCTCGCGGTCACGCTCGTCAACGTGCGCTCGCTCCTGGTCCTCGAGAACGGCGACCCCCAGAGGAGCAAGGCCATCGACCGATTCTGGTTCCGCGTGATCGGCCCGACGTGGATCGCGCTGTGCGTGCTGATCTGCGTGATGGCTTGAGCGGGCTCGCTGCGCGAGGGTTCCCAACTGCACGGCGCGGCGCACGCTGCGCCACATCCACTGCTGAGCCTCAGCGCTCCAGTCGCGACCGCCACGGTGCAAGGCCGGGCAGGTCGGTCAGGTCGTGGAAGAGCGGCGTGATCGTGACGGCGCGACCGACGAGCGCTTCGACATCCGATCCCTCGGCGGTGTGCATGAACTCCATGCCGTTGCCGCAGGGCCAGTAGTAGGCAGCGCCGCCAGGGCTCGTGCGCCGCTCGTAGCCATCGGCGCCCGCAGCCGTGTTCATCGGCACCACGCGGATCGGCGGCATTGCCGCATCGGCGCTCTCGGTACGGGGCACGTTCACGTTCATCACCCGATGCGCATCGAGCGGGTGCTGCAGAATTCGATCGATCGCCTGGCGCGCGATCCACGCACCGCGCGCGAAGTTCGCCTCGCCGCGGCCCAGGTGCAGGCTCACGGCGATCGCGGGCACGCCGAGGAATGCACTCTCGACCGCAGCGGCCACGGTCCCCGAGTAGATGACGTTCACACCCACGTTCGCGCCCGAATTCATGCCGCTGATGACAACATCAGGCCGCGATCCCGCGCCGAACCGCTCAGGCCAGATTGCGCGCAGCGCCACCTTCACGCAGTCAGCTGGGCGGCCATCGACGGCGATGCCGGTGAACGATGGCGTGCGCACGGTGCGGGTCATGAGCGGTGCGTGGAAGGTGATGCCGTGCCCGGAAGCGCTCTGCACCGTCAGCGGGGCCACGACCATGATCTCGCCGAGGCTGGCGACTGCATCGTGGAGCGCAGCGATCCCGGGAGCCTCGATGCCGTCGTCGTTGGTGAGCAGGATGCGCATGGGTCATGGAGGCTAGCGC
>VGXJ01000288.1 GCA_016873375.1 Phycisphaerae bacterium | reverse complement strand
ACACCAGGTTGACCGTACCGGTCGGCCCGTTGCGCTGCTTGGCAATGATCAGTTCCGCAGTGCCGACACGATCGGGATTCGATGCGGCCCAGTCAGGATCCTGAAGGTGGTAGTACTCCTCGCGGTGGAGCATCATGATGACGTCCGCATCCTGCTCGATGCTGCCTGACTCGCGAAGGTCACTCATGCGAGGGCGATGGCCTTCGCGCTGTTCCGCTGCGCGGTTGAGCTGAGAAAGGCAGAACAGAGGCACATTCAGCTCGCGAGCGGTGGCCTTGAGCCCGCGGCTGATCTCGCTGACTTCGGTCTGCCGACTCTCCACCCGCGTGCCTGAGGACATGAGCTGCAGGTAGTCGACAAAGATCGCCTGGATGCCGAATCGTTCCGCCATGCGGCGCGCCTTGCTGCGCAAAGCCATGAGCGAGAGGCCAGGCGAGTCATCGATGTAAACCTGTGCCCTGCGCAGCTCATCGCACGCCGCCAGGACACGGTCATAGTCCTCGGCCCGCAAGGTGCCGCGCCGCAAGCGCTGGCTGTCGATGCCTGCCTGGGCGCACAGCATGCGCTGCACGAGCTGCTGCCGGCTCATTTCGAGGCTGAAGAACGCCACGGGCTGTCCGGCGAGCGCCACGTTCTGCATCACGTTGAGCGCAAGGGCCGTCTTGCCCATCGATGGGCGTGCGGCGAGGATGACCATTTCCCCTCGCTGCAGGCCGCTGGTCATCTGATCGAGGTCGTCGTAGCCGCTGGGCACGCCCGTGGTGGCGCTGCCGTCGTGCGACTGGATGCGCTCAATCGCCTCGTTGAGGAGCGTGGCCAGGTCGCTGGCGTGCGTCGACTCGCGACGCTGGCTGATCGCAAAGATGCGCGCCTCGGCCTGCTCAAGCACGCCCTGCGCATCCTCGGCGTTCGTGTGCGCCTCGTGCAGCGTGATGCCCGATGCGTCGATGAGCTCGCGCAGCGTGGCCTTGTCGCGGATCTCACGGGCGAACTCCATCGCGTTGGTCGCACTGGGCACACTTTCGGCAAGCGACACGAGGTAGTCGAGCCCGCCGACCTCGTCGAACACGCCGCGGTCGCGCAGCAGCTGCTGCAGCTGCACGATGTCAAATGCGGCGGAACGCTCGTAGAGCTCGCACATGTGCGAGTAGATCGTCCGGTGCGCCGGACGCACGAATTCCTCGGCGCTGCGCACAATCTGCAGCACATCGCCCGTCAGGCGCGGGTCGTGGAGGAGCGCACCAAGCAGTGCAGCCTCGACCTCGGGGGCCTGCGGGGGCAACGCATCGGCAAGCCGTGCCAGCGCACCTCGGTCGAGCTCGACACGCTCACGCGGGGCGCGTGCACGCCGTTCCTTGGCTCCTTGGGGCATCGCGATCGACCGATCAGGCGTTGGTGGCCAGGATGGCGGCCGCCTCTGCATCGACCCGGTCGCGCATCACGCGTCCGACCTTGAAGCGGACGGACCGCTTGGCGGGAACCTGGACCTGCTCGAGAGTCTTGGGGTTCTGCGCCATGCGGGCTGCACGCGCCTTGACCTCGAAGACGCCAAAGTCGCGGAACTCGAGTCGATTGCCATGGCCGAGCTCATCGATCACGCAATCAAGGAAGAGTTGCACCACATCACGCACCTCGTTGCGCTTCAGGCCGGTTCGCTCGGCGATGCGGTCCACGATTTCCTTCTTCGTCGTCGTTGCCATGAAGTTGCCTCGATCTGTCTCGTTTCCACACACCCGGGCCCGCTCCGCGCGGAACACCCCACGCGGTGAGTATGGCGTTCACAAGCGTCCCGAGTCAAGGCTCGAATGCTTGTCCACGGCTCCTCAACTTTCGTGGAGATTTGGCTTTACAACTCGCAGAATGGTGCTATGAAGCGCGGCTTCGCCCGCTGAAAACCGCCACCCCGCGCGCAGGACCGCGATTGGGGGCGCGTAGGCAGGGATCCGTCCGGCCAGTTTCGGCCAGTCTTTCCCTGTGACGACAATCGCGTCCACGCCCTTGGCCTGCTCGAGGAGCTGCCTGACCAGGGATTGGTCGTAGGGCTGGTGATCACGCAACCTCGGCGCGGATCGGATGCTCGCCCCTTGGGCCCGCACCGCGCTCACGACGCGTTCAGGATTCGCAAGGCCGGCCCAGACAACCACGCTGCGCCCGTTGAGCCAGGCGAACGGCTGCTGGCTCACCGCCGACCCGCGATGCATCTCCAGGGTTCGTGGCTCAAAGCGGCACCAAGCGATTGGTGCTCGCCCTGCGATCGACTCGATCCTGGCCGACAAGGCGTCGTCCACATCATCGGCTTGGGTCACGACAATGGCGCCCGCACGCCGCAGCGCCGACACCGGCTCGCGCAGCCAGCCGGCCGGCAAGAGCCACTCATCAAGGCTCGGCCGCTGGGCATCGATCAGGACGACATCGAGATCGCGTGCGAGCGCCCGATGCTGGAAACCGTCGTCAAGCAGCACCGCATCGAAGCGCTCGCCACTCGCCGCTGCTGAGGCAACACCACGACGGCGCGATGGATCGACCACCACCGCCGCACCGGGAACCAGCGCCTTGAATTCCTCGACCTCGTCGGCAATCCCCTGCACCGTGCCGTATCCACGCGTGGCCAAGAGCGGCCGAATCCCCGCGTCGAGCATCCACTGCGCCACCAAGCGCGACATGGGGCTCTTGCCCGTACCGCCCGCAACG
>VGXJ01000287.1 GCA_016873375.1 Phycisphaerae bacterium | reverse complement strand
GGAGGCTCGATACTACGGGCAGGTGCCCCATGCCCCGAGCATGACGCCCAGGTCCGAACCGCCCACCACGCCATCGCCGTCAAGGTCGGCTGCGCAGCCGCCGCAGGTGCCCCAACTGCCCAGCAGCATGCCCAAATCGTTGCCGTTCACGACACCATCGTTGCTGAGGTCCGCCACGCACGACTGCGGCACGCTGGCGGGATCGGCAGGATCGCTACCCGCATCGAGTTCGTCACGATCGGCGAAACCATCGAGATCCCGGTCGTAGCCAAGGCGGATGCCGGTGCCATCGGGCACGGCGGTGAACGTGATCTCGCTCCCGGGTGCGGCCATGGCGCGCAACTGGGTCGTCGTCACCGTCTCGGCGGCGCGGTCGGACTGCCACTCGGATGCACTCAGGAAGTGCCAGCCGCGCGACTCGCCGTTGACCGTGCCCTTGGCGATCAGGTCGATGCTGCCGTTGGTCGCAAGCGAGGCCAGCGTGTCGAGCATCGCGGTCTGCGCAGGTGTTGCGGTCGCGAGCGAGGTGAGTGTGACCTGCTGACCGACTGCAGCGTGGGTATCGGTGGCCAAGCTGAACATGAAGGCTTCCATGTCCCGGCGTTGCTGCTGGCCGGCACTGCCCGAGGCGAAGCTGAAGACGCCCAGTTTCAGGAAGCTCACCAGCGTGTCGAAGCCGCCGTCGTGGCTGAAGCCAAAGCCACGGTTGTTGGTCTGACTCGTCTTGAGGAAGCCCGTCTTCTCGTGCATGTTCTGCAGCTGCGGGATCTTCATGCTTTGCGGCTCCTGCAGCAGGTTGGCGCTGATGATCACGCCGAGTCCGCCGGTGGGCAGCTGGTGGCAGACGTTGCAGTTGGTGGCCCCACCGTCGACCTGGAGCGTGTTGTAGAGCGTCTGCCCGTTTGCGGGATTGCCGCTGCCCGGCAGGCTGGTCTTCAGGGAACTGTCGACGTTTCGGTTGGGATTGGGTGGGAAGCGCATCGAGGCCACGAACTGCATGAACGAGGACATCTCGGCCTGCGTGAGCTGGGCATCGTCGCCGTTGAGTCCGATGAACGCGCCGTTGAACGCAGGCAGGTCCTCGCGATCGCCGCGCCAGTGCAGGGGTTCCGCCCCAAGGATGCCGACGAGCGTCTGCGTCGTCATCGGGCCCTTCATCGGATGCCAGTTGGCGCAGCCGCCCGCGAGGCCGAAGTTGCAGTTCTGGTTGAATGCCTTGACCGAGCCGTTGGGCTCGCCGAGGTCCCAGCCAAGGAAGTCCAGCTTGCCATCGATGTGGCAGCTGCCGCACGATGCCTGGCCGAGCCCGCTGGTCCGATGCGTGTCGTACAGGAAGGGGCGGCCAGCGCGGATCTCGTCCGGCGTCGAGTCGTGGAACGCCACACGCGCCGTCTCGGTGCCGCCGGACATGCTGACCCGGCTGATCGATCCGTCGAACTTGTTCATCACGTACAGCGCACCGCGCGATTCATCAAGCGCAAGCCCCGTCGGCCCCTGGCCAACTTCGATGCGCGCTTGCGGAGCACCGGCGGCGTTGACCTGCAGCACGTTGTTCGAGCCCATGCCGGCGATCCAGCCCGTGGTGCGTGCCGCGTCCCAGACGATGGCGCGTGGGTCGCCGATCGAAAGATCGCGCTGGGCCTGCGGCAGCGTTGCGGTCGTGTAGTTCAGATGCGGGTTGAGGTCGACGATCGTGGGGTTGGTGGGGGCGGCCGGATTCACGCTGGCCATGCGCACGCGGATGAAGGTGCCCTTGAGCTTCGGCTCGAAGCGAATCTGGTTGGTGGCCTCGGTACCGACCACGGTGACACGGCCCAAAGGACCGACATCGAGCGCCATGTTGGTCGTCATCAAGCCCTTGGCGTAGGTCGTCGCGAGCGTCGAGGCATTGATGATCGCCAGGTCCTGGTCATGCAGGCCCCAAGTCACGGAACTGGTCCAGTTGCCGTTGTTGTCATCGCGCCAGGTGCCGTCGGCCTGCTTGCGCACGATGAGTCCTGAACGTGGCGCCACGGGCAGGCCAGGTGTGAGCGGCGGGCTGAATCCCGAGCCGGCGTTCGGCGGCGGGTTCGGGTCGCCGGAATACGGATTGGCGGAACTTGAGACCACGGTCTCGGACAGCAGCGTGGTCGCGTTGCCGCTTTCGAAGATCGCGGCGTACACGCGCGTGCCATCGGTCGCCAGTGCGCGAGGGTCCTCGCCCTGGATCGCGAGCACAGTCGGCGCGGCGGCCAAGTTGGCCGGGTCGAAGACACGCACCTCGTTCAGCTGGCTCACGCTCACGAAGGCTCGCAGCGGCGAACCCGCGAAGACCACATCGCACGGTTCGTCGCCGGTCAGGATCGTCGCGCGTACGCGGCGCGTGGGCAGGTCGATGATGCTGATCGAGTCCGAGAGGTGGTTGACGACCCAAGCCTCGGTGTTGGAGCGAGCACGGACACTGACCGGATCCACGCCCACAGGAACGCTGCCGATGCGCAGCGGGGCGGAACCGGTCACATCGAAGAGTTCGAGCACGCCGTCAGCGAGGTTGACGGCCAGCAGCATGCTGCGGTCGGGCGTCAGGTCGATCGGGTGGACATGCGGGGTTTCCCAGTTCCAGAACGGTGCACTTGCCGCACGCTGAGGTGGCTGGCTTCCGGCGCGCTCTCGGGTGACAACTTGGTCGATCAGCGCAAGCACTTCCTCGCGGGGCAGTTCGTG
>VGXJ01000286.1 GCA_016873375.1 Phycisphaerae bacterium | reverse complement strand
ACCGAGCCCATCATCGAGCCCATCATCGAGCCGATCGCCGAGCCCATCACCCGGTGCAGCGCTGGACTGGATCGGCGAGCTCACCGCACAGCAACTCCTGAGCATGCCGATTGGCGAAGTCGCGCAGGTAAGCGATGCGCTCGCTGCGGTACGGCGTGCGCTTGGAACCTACGAAGGCCTTGTGCACCGCGCACTCGATCAGCGCTTTGCCTTGCGCGCACAAGCCTTGCGCCTTGCGGCGGGCAAGACCACGGGCACCGTGCGCTTGCATGAAGACGGCACCGCGGTCGTGGCGACGCTGCCTAAAAAGCCATGCTACGACCAGATCAGGCTCAAAGAGGCCGTTGCCCGTCTGCAGGCCGACGGCCACGACCCCGCCGAGTATGTCGAGATCAGCTACCAGGTCTCGGAGTTGCGCTACCAGGCTTGGCCCGCGGCGATCCGCGCCCACTTCGATGCGGCCCGCACCGTCAAGGCCGGCAAAGCCACCTACAGCTTTGAGCCGATCCGGCCTGCGGGCACCGAAGCGAGCAACGACGCCCGGTTTGCCGCACCCCCCGAGGCCGATCAAGCCTGCGGCGCCCACACGTTCGATCCACTGTCCTGAAACCGCCACCTTCGGAGCACCCACCATGGCACAGCCCCTGTCCCTCCAGAGCATCATCCAGCAAGCCCCGCCAAAGCCCCCGCGGATTCTGATCTACGGCTCGGCCGGCATCGGCAAGACAACCTTTGCCGCCCAGGCGCTCAAGCCCGTCTTCATCATGACCGAGGAGGGCACCGGCACGCGCCAGGTGGCGCACTTTCCCCGCGCGCGATCGTTTGGCCGCGTGCTCGAGGCGCTTGCGCTGCTCTACAGCAAGCCGCACGACTACCGCACCGTGGTCATCGACTCGCTCGACTGGCTCGAGCAGCTGATCCTGGCCAAGACCTGCGAGAACAACCGCTGGAGCTCGATCGAGGATCCGGGCTATGGCAAGGGCTACATGGTGGCGCTCAACTTCTGGCGCCAGTACCTCGAGGGGCTCGATGCGCTGCGCGACGATCACCAGATGACGATCGTGCAGATTGGCCACGCCGAGGTGCGCCGCTTCGACAGCCCTGAGCACGACCCCTACGACCGCTTCCAGATCAAGCTCCACACCAAGGCCGCAGCGCTCATGCAGGAGTACACCGACGTGGTGCTCTTTGCCAACTACCAGACCATCACGACGAGCGCCGACGTTGGCTTCAACAAAAAGACCACGCGTGCGTTGGGCAGCGGTCTGCGCCGCATGCACACCTCCGAGCGGCCCGCGTTCATTGCCAAGAACCGCTACGACTTGCCGCACGAGTTGCCGCTCGATTGGCGCGCCTTTGCCGATGCAATGCCTGCGCAGTTGCGCCCAATGCTCACCGATGCGCCGCGCGAGCCGCAGCCCAGCGCACCGCATGACGCGCACGAGCACTTTGGCGTCATCGACCACAGCGCGCACGCCGCGGCACACGCCGGAGCACGCAGCCACTGAGCACGCAGCCACTGAGCACGCAGCCACGGAGCGCTCGGCTCGACCACTTTTCTTGACCCACCCGGAGTTTCACCCATGGCCATGCTTCCCCAGGTCTTCGATGCCTCCCTCATCGACCCGTCCGAAGGCTACGTCCTTTGGCCCGCCGGCACCTACACCGCGCAGATCGTCGCAAGCGACATGCGCCCCACCAAAGACGGCACCGGGCAGTATCTGCAACTCGAGATGCTGGTCTTTGACGGCGCGCTCGCCGGCAAGCGCGTGACCGAACGGCTCAATTTGCTCCACCGCAACGAGCGCGCAAGCGAGATCGCCAACCGCACACTCTCGGCCCTTTGCCGCGCCATCGGCAAACGCATCGTGGCCGAATCGACCGAGCTGCACGATCAGCCCTTCACGCTCGAGATCGCCGTGCGCGCAACCGCTCAGGGGCGCGCTGCGAACCTCTTTTTCTACCGGGCACTGGCGCCATCGGCAAAGCCGCAACATGCCTCATCCCAGCAGGTGCAGCCAAGGCCGGTTGCGCCACACCCCGCTCAAGTGCCGTCCGCGCAGCCGATGCCGGTGTCGACCTCAGCAGCCCAGACGCTGCCGGCTCCGCCAACGCAACCTCTGCGGCCGCCGCTGCCTGCGTCTTCGACCGGCGGCGATCCGATCATGCCGTGGCACCGCAAGCTCGTGCTCGAGTGATGTCGGCAGATCCACACGCGCTGGCCTTGCCGATGCAGCCGTCGGTGCAGTCGTCGGTGCAGTCGTCGGCGCAGCCATCGCCGACGTTGCCGCACTCCGAAGAGGCTTGTCGCGCACGGCTCATCGTCTTGCGCGACGAGATGGCCTCGATACGGCTGCGCATCGCGGCAAGCGACATCCGCAGGCAGCACCTTCGCCAGAGCGTGAACCCCGATGGCTTTCACCGCATGAAGACCGCCTTGCGGATGCGCCGTCGCGAAGCCGACGAGATCGCGCTGCACCTGGCCGAGCTTCGACGCACCCACCGCCCGCCGTGCTGCCGCGAGCGCGCAGGCGCTGCGCACCCCAAGCATCACCCGGAGACCTGACCCATGAATGCACCCCGCGATGCCTGCGTATCCACGGCCAATCTCACGCGCGATGCCATCTACCTCGCCTACGAGCGCTCGGCCGAAGACGGAATGCGCGCGCACCTGGGCGCCTCGATCATCGGACGGCGCTGCGAGCGCTC
>VGXJ01000285.1 GCA_016873375.1 Phycisphaerae bacterium | reverse complement strand
CGCTCAGCATCAAGCGTGATGGACTTTTCTGCATACTTCGGATTCGCGAGCGTTCCTCCGATCATGACCCGGATCACCGAGCCAACCGCTGGGGCGGGACCAGCCAGAATGATCTCGGGGAACGCATCGAACTCCGAGGCATCATCGAAGATGGGCGACACGAGGATCGAGCACTCGAGTGCCGTGACGCCGATCCCGCGCACGCCGTAGTAGACGTTCGGGCTGGCCATGGCCGCGCTGGGTGTAATGGAACCGTCTAGGTCCTCGCGGCCGTCAGCGATTGAGGGCGAGAGGAGCTTTCCGCCCGCCGACACACCATCCTCGAGGTTCACGCTGACCCAAGTCCCATCCGGCAACTGGGCCTTCATGAGCCGTTCGGCCGCGGCCTCGGTCGCCCCGAACGACACAGGCCGATCGCCGAGGCGACGCTCGGAGATGATGCCGTTCTCGTCGATGGGTGGCGGGGGCAGGTCGGACGTTGGCGCCTGTGGGCGCGTAATGAGATCAGCGGGAGCCTGATCGCTCACGGACATCGCCAACGCAACAGCGGCGCCCAAGCACGAGGCCAGGCGCCACGACGTGGCGACGCGAATCATTCGTTGTTCCATGCCCTCTCTCCCTCCGTACGGGCGTTGCGCCCGGACGACCTCTACCGTCGGTTACGCAGGGGGGCTCCGCAAGTTGCAGTGAAGGGATTCTTTCACGCGAATCTGATTATCCAGACCCGCTGGCCGCCCGCCGTTCGGCTCGTCTGCGGCGAAAGAACGCCTTGAGCTCCTGCGCACATGGCACCCGCAGCAGGCCGCCCACGACCAGGCATCGGTGGTTGAGCCGGGTGTCCTGGGGCACATTCATGAGGCTGCCGCACGCCCCGGCCTTGGGATCGCTGGCTCCGAACACGATGCGCGCCATGCGGGCATTGACCAAAGCGCCCGCGCACATGCTGCAGGGCTCGAGCGTCACGGCAATGGAGCAGCCGATGAGCCTCCAGGATCCGAGGCGCTCGCCAGCTTGCCGCATCGCCACGACCTCTGCGTGGCCCGTTGGGTCGGTGGACGCCTCGCGATTGTTCGCGGCCTCGCCGAGCACCTCGCCGTCGCGATAGACGACGGCGCCGACGGGAATCTCGCCGATTGCCGCCGCCGAACGCGCGAGTTCGAGCGCTCGCCGCATCATGCGCAGATCGGTCACCTTGGTGCCTGGCGGCAATCGGCGCCGGCGTCGCCTGATCCTGGATTGGTGGTCGCGCATCAGCGTTCGTCAGAGCGTTCGCCGTCATCGCCACGGTCGAGCCCGACCAATCCACGCGTCACGGCACCTCGGGCCACGCGGCTCGCGGGGGCGAAGACCAGCAGCAGGATGCCGAGCTCGTAGAGCAGGTAGAGAGGACCGGTCAGCAGCAGCAGGCTCAGGATGTCCCCGGGGCCCACGATCGCTGCAACGACGAGTGACCCGAAGAACGCAAACTTGCGCCACTTCCGCAGCATCGGTGCATCGACGAGGCCCATCCACCCGAGCAGCAGCGTGATGACCGGAACCTGGAAACTCAGGGCTGTGCCCAGAGCGAGCATGATGATCAGGCTGATGTAGTTGGACAGGTGATAGACCTGCATCAGCGTTCCCGGCCGGACCATGGGGAGCGACAGGATCTCCGCCTGCGTTCCCGACGTGCCGTAGGGCACCGCCACGCGCACCGTGTGTTCGGTGGTGTTGACCCACGAACTGCCGGGTGCCGGTGAAGCCGGGTCGGTGGAGAGCAGCGGCAGCGTGGGACCGACCGCTTCGCTCGATGGCGTGATCTCGACCAAAGTTGGGATGTTGCCGCTCATGGCAATCAGCCCTCGGAGCATGAGCGGCAGGATCGCGAAGTACATCAGTGCGAGTCCGCACGCGGCAAGGATTGTGCTGAGCGGCACGAGGAAGTTCGCGAAGCGCCGCTCGTGTGCGTACAAGCCGGGCGAGATGAATCTCCACACCTGATAGAGCACCCACGGCAGGCTGACCAAGATCGCGCCGATCAGCGACAGCTTCATGTCGACCGCGAGCGACTCGATCGGCGACATCACCTGAAGTTGGGCGGGCAGGCCCTCTGCACGCAAAGCTGCAAGGACGGGCTCTGTCAGGGCGGCACGAATCTGGGGGGCCACGAAGAACAGGCCGATGGCAAGCGGCAGGGGAACCAGCGCGGCAAGAAACAGCCGCTTGCGCAGTTCCTCCAGGTGATCGCCGAAGCTCATCACCGCGTCATCGGGCTCGCGTTGGTCCAAGGGCACGCGGGGATCCTACGACGCGGCCTCGACCGAGCCGGGCGTGGGCAGGCCGAAGAATGAGCGCGAGTTTCGATCCAGGATGGACTCGAACTCCGTCATGCAAAGGCCCCGAAGGCCTGCGATGGCTCGCGCCGTGTGCACGACGAACGCCGGCTCGCATGGGCGAACCGACCGCACTGGTTCCGGCGACAGGAACGGGGCATCGGTCTCGACCATCATGCGATCCAGGGGCACCATGTTGATCGCCTCGCGAAGTGCCGGGGCATTTCGATAGGTCGCCACGCCGGTGAACGACACACTCGCACCGAACTCCAGAAGCAATTGCATTTCCCGGGGCCCGGCAGTGAAGCAGTGGAAGACGAAGCGCGCGGGGGGCAGGCCGCTGGCCTGCAAGACCGGGATGAGATCGTCGAAGGCATCGCGGCAGTGGATGATGATCGGCTTGGACA
>VGXJ01000284.1 GCA_016873375.1 Phycisphaerae bacterium | reverse complement strand
GGGCACGACGTCGAAGCTGATGTCCGTGCCGAAGATGTTGCCACCCACGCCCTGCACACCGGGGCTGAAGGTGAAGTCGAGGGCCTCGGGCGCGTTTGTGCTGAAGAGGCCGCCCTGCACATAGATTCCGCTAGCGGCGGTGCCAGTCCAGTTCACGCCGCTCTCGGATCCGCTATACGAGCCGGCGTAGAACCCGTCGGCGAGGCCGTTGAAGGTCTCTGTGGCGACCTGCCAGCCGTTGCCGGTGACAAATTGGCTCCAAAGGGTCTGGTTGCCGAAGGTGATGAAGGCTGCTTGGGCCGACGCCACGATCGTGGTGCAGGCGACGATGCTGAGCAGCGAGTTCAGTTTGTTCACGAGGGACTCCGGGAAAGGGCTGGAATCCAACTGAATGACTCAGTTGGGAATCTTCCCTGATCCGTCCCTCGTTGCAGCGCGCAAACGCCGCAGGTCCCGTTTCAATCCCGCCTTGGCACGAACAGTGCCACAAGAAACATAGCCCATGATCAGCCAGACTGAACCACAAAGTCGAAATTCGAAACGCCATTTCGGCTGCCCCCCCAATCTTGCTATGTGGGTGTTATCGGAGCGGCTTTGCGCCTGGGCAGGGCGCCGGGGGCGCTCAGATGCTCACGACCCGCAGGGCGATCAAGTCTTGGACATCCACCAAGCCGGCGGGCCGTCCCAGTGCATCCACGACCGGGATCTCGTCGATCCTTCGCTCCCGAACCAGCCGAACGGCATCCCGCACCAGCGAGTGGATGGGGAGGGATCGTGGGTTTCGCGTCATGACGGAGCCGATGGGCAGATCAAGAGTGGCGGAACCGCGCTCATGCAGCAGTCTGCGGAGGTCGCCGTCCGTGAAGATCCCGGTGAGGGATCCAGCCCCGTCGACCACCAGCACCGCGCCGGAGCGCCGACCGCCCGTGCTCTGGGCAAGCGAAGCGCCGACGGTCGTCGACTCGTTGACGCACAGCAGGTTCTCGCCAACCTTGAACCGAAGGACCTCGGTCACGGGCCGCAGGGCCGCACCAAGCATGCCTCCGGGGTGGTGCTTGTGGAAGTCGTCGGCCGTGAAGTTGCGGCGGCGCGAGAGCGCGAGGGCCAGCGCATCACCCACGGCCAGCATTGCCGTTGTGCTCGCCGTCGGCGCCAGATCGTGCGGACAGGCCTCGGAGAGGTCGCCCAGTTCGATGTGCGCGTCGCAGAGGCGACCGAGGCTGCTGTCGTCGGACTTGGAAATGCCCACCAACCTGATGCCGTCGGCCTTCAGGATGAGCGCGAGATCCACGACCTCGGCCGTCTCGCCGCTGAACGACAGCAGCATGACGACATCGCCCGGTCGGATCCTGCCGAGATCGCCGTGAACCGCCTCGGAGGGGTGCACCACGTGCGACGGCTGGCCCAGGCTGCTCAGCGTGGCGGCGATCTTGGCGCCGACGAGGCCGCTCTTGCCCATGCCGCTGACGACGACGTGGCCGCGGCAGGCCTCAAGCAGATCGAGGGCCGCGCTCCAGCTCGCACGCTCGTCGCCGAGAGCGGCTGCACGCAGCGATTCGAGCGCTTGCACCTCGGCGGCAAGGGCACTGGCGATGAATTCGGCTTCGTCCATGCCTGGCATGCCGGGAAGGTTACCTTGCGCCTTCGTCAGCGGGCGTTCCTGCGCTACCCTCTCGACCATGCCTCTTCAGGATGATTACGAGGTCCGGCTGGACGCCTTCCAAGGTCCGATGGACCTCTTGCTCTACCTGATCCGCCGCGCAGAAGTCGACATCAACGACATCCCCGTCGCGCAGATCGCCAACCAGTACTTCGCTTTCCTTCGGCAGCTCAGCGCGGTCGACATCGACCTTGCGGGCGAGTTCCTCGTGATGGCTGCAACGCTGGTGGAAATCAAGAGCCGCACCCTCGCGCCGCGCGAGACGAAGGATGACGAGGATTCATCTGCCCAAGGTCTCGATCCGACCGATCCGCGCTTCGAGCTCGTGCAGCAGCTCGTGGCCTACCAACGGTTCCGTACAGCCGCTGACACGCTTGACCGGCTGCGTCGTGACTTCGCCAGGCGACACGCCATTGGGGGCGTGGGGGCCGGCGCCGAACCACAGGCCGGCGAGGAGTCGATCGAACTCGAGGATGCGCACATCCTTGACCTCTTCGGCGCGTTCGAGCGCATCATGCAGTCGGTGGACCTGTCCCGCATGGGAGATCACAAGGTCGAGTACGACGACACGCCGATCGGCCTGCACCAGGACGACATCATCGATCGGCTCGAGCGGGCGGGGGGGCGGTCCATGACCCTCCAGGAGATCTTCAGCGGCCGGACCCGGGGCGAAGCCATCGGGTTGTTCCTCGCGCTTCTCGAACTGGCTCGCAACCAGCGGGTGGCGGTACGGCAGGAGCGCGCCGACGATGCCGTCGAGATCGCCCTGACTGCGCCCGTCGATCCATCAATTCCGGCCTGATGTTCGAAAAAGGCCTTGCAGAGCGCCGCAGGCCTTGGGATCATCAATTGATTCGTAAATTTAGGAGGGTTCCGTCATGGCTGGTCTTTCAACTGTGCTGGTCGCTGCCCTGTTCATTCCATCAGCTCCCCTTCAACCTTCCACAGCTGGGGCGCCCATGCCAGCGGCGACCTGCAGCCAGTGCGCATCGTCTGCGAGCGTTTGCTCTGCGTCCAGCAACGCTCAGGTCAGCGCCATGATCGTGCCGAGCGCAAGGGCACCCGG
>VGXJ01000283.1 GCA_016873375.1 Phycisphaerae bacterium | reverse complement strand
AGAGCGCGTGCCTGGGCTTCGAGTACGGCTACTCGCTGAATGACCCGAATTCGCTCGTCATCTGGGAAGCGCAGTTCGGCGACTTCGCCAACGGTGGTCAGGTCTTCATCGACTGTTACATCACGACGGGACAGACGAAGTGGCGCCGCGCGTCGGCGATGACCCTGCTCCTGCCGCACGGCAACGAAGGCCTTGGGCCGGAGCACTCGAGCGCGCGCATGGAGCGCTTCCTGCAGCTTTCCGACGGCGACAACATCTGCGTCTGCTCGCCCTCGACGACGGCGCAGGTCTTCCACCTGCTGCGCCGCCAGCTCAAGGCCGCATGGCGCAAGCCGCTGGTGGTCATGAGCCCCAAGAGCATGCTTCGATTGCCGGCGGCGCAGAGTCTGGGCGCCGAGTTCGTCGAAGGCTCATTCCGTGCTGTCATCGATGACGACAAGGCCGACCCGAAGGCCGTGCGGAACGTCTGGCTCTGCCACGGCAAGTTCTTCCACATCCTCGATGCGAAGCGACAAGAACTCGGCGACACGGCCAACGCATTCGTGCGTCTGGAGCAGGTTTCGCCCTTCCCCGAGGAGGCGCTTCGGGCGGTGTTCGCGCGATACCCCGGCGCCACCATCGGGGTGGCGCAGGAAGAGGCCCGCAACTCGGGGATGTATCGCTACGTGCAAGCGCAGATGATGGACCGGTTCGGGATCAACCCAACCTGCCGCAGCCGCGTCGAGTGCGGATCGCCCTCGACCGGCAGCGAGAAGATGCACAAGAAGGAAGAGGCCGCACTCGTGGAATCGGTCTTCACGCCCTCCGAAGCAGACGGCACGCTCTTCGAGGCTGCGCCGGGCGCGACCGAGGCCAAGGCCGGCGCCAAGACCGCCAGTACCCGCTCCTGATCCGCCCCTCGTGCAAACCTGCGCGAGCCGTGACACAATCCCCTGCGAGGAACCATGGCACAGATCACCGACGTCAAGATCCCCAGCCCCGGCGAGAGCATCACCGAAGTGCGTCTTGGACAGTGGAAGCGCGTTGATGGCGACTGGGTCGAGAAGGATGAACTGCTCAACGAAGTCGAGAGCGACAAGGCCACGCTCGAACTGCTTGCGCCCGCGGCTGGCGTGCTCCGCGTGAAGGCAGAGTCGGGCAGCGACCAGAAGGTCGGCGCCGCCGTCGCCCAGATCGACACGGCCGCCTCGAAGCCCGCTGGTTCCAGCGCAGCGCGCCCGATGGGAACGGCAGCTGCCGAAGCCGCCAAGTCAGCCGCGGCCGAACCAGCACAGAAGGCCACGCCCACCGCAAGGAAGATGGCGGAGGAACACGGCATTTCGCTCGCAGGCGTGCAGGGCTCTGGCCCCGCGGGTCGCGTGACGCGCGCTGATGTCGAGGGTGCGATGGGCAAGCAGCCGTCGGGCGCACCGGCGACCGCAGCCCCTGCGACCGCAGCTGCCAAGGCTGCTCCGGCTCCAGTTGCCCCGGTGATCGTGCCAGGCTCTCGCGGCAGTCGCCGCGAAAAGATGCCCAAGATCCGCCAGCGCATCGCGGAGCGCCTGCTCGAAAGCCAGCAGACGACCGCCACGCTGACGACCTTCAACGAGGTCGACATGACCGAGGTCATGGCACTTCGCGCGAAGCACAAGGAAGCCTTCGAGAAGAAGCACGGAATCGGCCTTGGGCTGATGAGCTTCTTCGTGAAGGCGGCGTGCAGCGCGCTGCGCGCCTACCCGCGCGTGAACGCCTTCATCATCGGCGACGAGATCGAGTTCCATGACTTCTGCGACGTCGCGGTTGCCGTGGGCACCGACCGCGGCCTGGTGGTGCCGGTGCTGCGAAACGCCGATGCGATGAGCTTCGCGCAGATCGAGCTGGCGGTGCGCGACTTCGCCACGCGTGCGCGCGATGGCAAGCTGACCGTCGATGAGATGACCGGCGGCACGTTCACCGTCAGCAACGGCGGCGTCTACGGTTCCCTCATGGCCACGCCGATCCTGAACCCGCCGCAGTCGGGCATCCTCGGCATGCACGCGATCAAGAAGCGCGCGGTCGAGGATCCGGACCACCCCGGCCAGATCGCCCTGCGCCCGATGATGTTCATTGCGCTCTCGTACGACCACCGCATCATCGATGGCGCGGAGAGTGTGGGCTTCCTCAAGCACATCAAGGAGTGCGTGGAGCGGCCCGAGCGGCTGCTCCTGGGGATCTGAGCGAACCACCGACGCGGCCCGGCCGCAGGACGAACCATGACCAAGACGATTGCTTCCTGCGTGCTTCTGGCCCTGATTGCCGCGTGCGCCGAGGACGATGCTCCTCCGCCGCCCGTGCCCATGAAGCCGGCGGCCTCGACGGCTGCTAGCGTGCCGGATGCTCGCATCGACGATCTGACCAAGGCTTTGGCCAAGGCGCTCGACGAGAAGGCTGCTCTGCTGAAGAAGGCAGGTTCGTCGGGATCGCTCACTGGTGCCGACGCCGAGGCGTTCTGGGAGGCGGATGCAGGATTCGTGAAGGGCTTCGTCAATCTCCAGGCGCTGATGCAGTCCAACGGTCGCCTGACGCCGCGCATCGTCGAGAGCCTGAAGAAGAACGCGTACTCGGCGATGGAGGCGTACGCCTACGCCGAAAAGGCCGCAGGCGTCGCTCGCGCATCGGGTGCCGGCATCGCAGGCAAGCCGCCTGCGGGCCACCCGCGACTCGATCCGACCATGATGCAGAGCTTCGAGCTCAAGCGCATGGAGATCATGACGAAGTTCAGCTTCA
>VGXJ01000282.1 GCA_016873375.1 Phycisphaerae bacterium | reverse complement strand
TCCGGGCTCGTGGCGGCGCCGTGCATGTAACGCGGATGGCTGAAGAGGCATGCCGTACCCCACAGGAGCCGTGCGCCCGTCGAGCGCTGCATGGACTCGAGCCGTTCGATGACGGTGTGCAGGTCGCGCTCCGTTGCGGCGAGCGATTCGCGCTCGGGCGCGACATCGCGATCATGGAAGCACCAGAGGCCGATGCTGGTCTTCGAGAGGAACTCGCCGAACGCATCGACGCGTCGCAAGGCGTTGTCGAGCGAATCAGTCCCGTCGTCCCAGGGCATCTGCGCCGTCGGCACGCCGAACGGATCCGAGAGCCCGTTGCGCATCGTGTGCCAATAGCAGCTGGCGAAGCGAAGATGGTCGCGCATGGAGCGACTTCCGACGATGGCCGACGAGTCGTACTGTCGCAGCGCAAGCGGCTCGTTGCAGTCCGGTCCCTTGTAGGTGATCGATGGGACGCCCGCGAAGAAGTCAGCCATGCGGGCAGTGTCGCACGAAGCTCGGTGCGTTGCACGCCTCGCGGGCAGAAATGGTCTCAGCGTCGGCGTGCTTGGCGCCCCATGCGCTGATGATGGCGATTCCGCAGACAAGCAGCACCACGACCACCTTGGTAACTGCAGCCGTGCAGCTTGACGACGCACGCCCCACAAGGGGAACCGTGATCACGGGCGCGATCGGCGAAAGTGCCACGACCCACCACCAATGCGGTGCGAAGGTCGAGTAGTCGTGAGCCTGGCCCGCCGCAGCGCTGCCGACCAGGAGCGAAGCCATCAAGGTCGCCACACCGACCCCGGGAACGATGCGGGAGTTCAAACGGCACACGATCGATATGGCCAGCACCACCGCCCCTGCCGCCGTCAACGCGAGCGCGAGCTTGGCGAACCCACTGGCCATGCACAGCGAAGCCATCGAACCGCACGCCACCGCACCGATGATGGATGTGGTCCTCGGTGCAGATCCGATCGATGCGCCCAAGACAAAGGTCAGTGGAGCGGCAGCCATCGCAGCAAGCACACGATCCCCGACGGACCACGACGGGAATCGCATGCAGAGGACCAGCAGCGCCGCAACGAACGCCATGCCTGACGCCGAAATGCATCCCAAGGCCCCGTCAAACGGTCGCTCATGCGAGCCGCGCACGAGCGAGGCCAGCGCGAATACTCCGATCACGAAGGGAACGCTGTGCCACTGGGCCCACGGCGCCGTGGTGCCTTCCTGCAACCAGACCGACAGCACGAACGCCGCGCCCAACGACAGCACCGCGGTACCCGGGACGATGCGACGGCCTTCCTGCGCCTGTGGTCCCACCGCAACCCACGGCGAGCGGGGCAGCAGAAACAGAATGATGCCGGCGAGTGCCGGCACTGCAACGGCAACAAGTGCCATGGTCAGCATGGTGTTCGCGGATCTTGAGGCATGTTGGGCGCTCGACGCATCGCCGCCGCAGGCCGCGCGATCACTTCTTGCCGCCCGCTGGGTCGGCCTCGCCTTCAACACCTTCGAGGGCGACCGTGATGCGGACCTCGTCGCCAAGCATGCCCTTCTCGACACCCCAATTCATGCCGTACTCGCTGCGCTTGATCGAGAACGTCGTCTCGAAGCCTGCCCGGGCACCTTGACCCATGTCGGCTGCACCGGTGAATTCCACCGGCACCGTCACCTGCTTGGTGACCCCGTGGATCGTCAGGTCGCCCGTGACCATGTAGATGCCCTTGTCGCCCATCGCGCAGCCGCTCGACTTGAACGTCATCGTTGCGCACGCGGGCTCCTTCGCGTTGAAGAAGTCCGGGCTCATCAGGTGCTTGTTCAGGTCCTTGTTGCCACTGTCGACGCTCTCGGTCCGGATGGCGACATCCATTCGAATTTCGACGCCACGATCAAACAGGACGGTGCCTGAGACATCGTTGAAGCGGCCCCAGAACCGACCGGCACCGAGGTGCTGCACCCGGAAGAGAGCCTTCGAATGCACGCCGTCGATTGTGTAGGCCACGCCCTCCGGCGGGGGTTCGACCGCGGCCGTGAAAGCCAAGGAAGCGATGGCAAGGGCAAGGACGGCGACGATCGTGCGAAGCATCATGTGGGGACTCCTAGAAACATGGGTAAGAGAATGCAGACGCTATGCCCACACACAGCCAAACCGCAAGCCCGCGGCGGCTTTGCATCAACCCCCTGCCTTGCTCGCCAAGAAGAAGGCCCGGTGCGTCACGTGTTGCAACGAGCCGGGCCCAGGAAGCAGTCGATAACGTCTTATAACCCGTCGTTGGAGAAGTTCATAGCTTGGAGAAGCCCGTCGAACTGCGCATTGGAGTAAAACTGAAGAACGACTCGCCCCGTGTTAGGCTTTCGTCCCATTTGTATCGTCACCTTGGTGCCCAGGTGCTCGGTGAGTTGACGTTCAAGATCAGCGACATGGGCGCTGATGCTGCGCGTCGGCGGCAGACGATTGTTCCCCGTGGAACGTTCGCGGGTCCGCTTGGCTTCCTGCTCTAGCTTGCGAACGGGCCATGCCTCCTTGACACAAGCTTCAGCCAAGCGCAGTCGCTCCGGCATGGAGTCCACGCTCAACAGGCACTTTGCATGGCCAGCCGAAAGTAATCCGGAACGCACAAGCGACGCGGTCTTGGCGTCTAAGTGGTTGAGCGACAATATGTTAGTCACCGATGCGCGCTTCAGGCCCAGGCGATCCGCCAGCTCCTCGTGAGTCAACTCAAACTCCCGGACGA
This sequence comes from Phycisphaerae bacterium, assembly GCA_016873375.1. GTDB lineage: Bacteria > Planctomycetota > Phycisphaerae > Phycisphaerales > SM1A02 > SYIB01. Next base: position 30 of record VGXJ01000282.1, on the reverse strand, counting down.
GGCGCTGCATTGCGATCGCCCTCTCCATGG
>VGXJ01000281.1 GCA_016873375.1 Phycisphaerae bacterium | reverse complement strand
GCCGGGCAGCAGGACATCCTGGCCAAGCGCGGCGTGCTGAGCCCCGATGAGATCCACCGGCTTGCGAGCAAGACGAAGAAGGCCGTCGGTGCCGAGGCCGGAAAGGCCAGTTGCCACAGCGACTACGTCGATCCCGAGACGGCGCAGCGGGTGCAGGGCCAGCAGCTGGTGCAGCTGAACACCGCGCCTGCGCACAACCTGCCGACGCATGACCCGCTGCTCTGAGCGCTTGGTGCGCATGGAAGCGCGAGCGCGAGTGCGCGATCACTGGCGCTGGTGATCTGCGAGTGGGGCCTTCCCGGTGCGGTCGGCTTCAAGTTCAGCCTCATGCTCTTCGTCATCGTGCTGTGCGAGGTCATCTCGCGCATCCGGCCGCGGACGGGGCGCGCGCTCGCGATTGCATCGGTGCTCGTCTCCGCGTCGCCGGCCGTCTGGTCTGGCGTGCCGCTCTCGCGGCATGCGCTCGACCGTGACGATGCTGCACCAACGGCCCAAGTGCACATGGCGGAGCTGCCCCTGCATCGAGTGCAGCCTCTGGTCGCCTCCACCGATGGATTACGCCGGGAGTGAGCTGTCCGCGACCGCGCGCAGGGTCACCGGTGCATCAACGGCTGCTCCGGATCGCACGCTCGATCGCATCTGCATCCTTCTCGATGTGCGCGCTCAGGTTCGTGCGGCCCGAGGGCGTGACGAGGATGTCATCCTCGATGCGCACGCCAAAGCGCTCGGCGGGCAGGTAGATGCCGGGCTCGATCGTGATCACGGCGCCGGCCTTCAGCGGTTCGTTGGGGGTGATGTCGTGCACCTCGAGCCCCAGGTGATGGCCGATGCCATGGATGAAGAAATCCCCGAAGCCGGCCTTCGTGATGACATCGCGAGCTGCCTGGTCGACCTGGCCGAAGGTGGCGCCCGGGCGCACCGCCGCGATCGCGGCGAGCTGGGACTTGAGCACGATGTCGTAGACCTCGCGCTGGCGCTTCGTGAAGCGGCCATCGACGGGATAGGTGCGCGTGATGTCCGCGGCGTATCCCGCGTACTGCGCGCCCGAGTCGAGCACGACCACATCACCGGCAACGAGCGGTGCATTGTTGGCGCGGTAGTGCAGCACGGTGCCGTTCATGCCGGCGCCGGCAATGGTGCCGTAGGCGGGGCCGCGCGAGCCGTGGCTTCGGTAGGCGTGCTCGGCGGCCTCCTGGATCTCGAACTCGGTGATGCCGGGGCGGATCGTCGCGAGCACCGCCTCGTAGCCCTCGGCGGTGATGTCGATCGCTCGCTGCATCAGTGCCTGCTCGGCAGCGCTCTTGACCGCACGCAGCCGCGCGATGATCTCGGTGCCGTCATGGATCGCGCACGCCGGGATGCGCGAGGCGACCTCGCGATAGACCGCCAGGTCAGGCGAGATGGGCGCGGTGTGTGCGGCAAAGGGATGCAGGCAGGTGAGGCTCTTGGCGCGCTTGGCGCTGTCGAGCATCCAGCGGGGAAACGCGTTGGTGCGGAAGATCGTCGCGATGCCGTAGCGATCCTTGAGCGAGCTCGCGATCTCTTCGCGCAGGCCGTCCCACTTCTCAAGCTCGGGATCGAGAGGCTTGAGGAAGAGCTGCACGCGTCGATTTGCGACGGGATGGCCCGGATCGAGCAGCAGCATCGCACCGGGCTCATCCGAGATGCCGGTCAGCCACTCGAAGTGCGGATGTGCACGGTAGTGGCTGAAGTGCCCGCCCTGATCGTTGCCGGCGAAGACCACGGCCACGCTCGAGCCGAGTGCCTTCATCACGCGTTCGCGCCGTGCAGCGTGTTCGGCGACGGGGATCGCCGTGGGCGCAGCCGCCGTGCGGGCGCTGGTGGTGCGGGGAGTCCTGGTCGATGTCGTGCGCTTGGCCATGGGCCTATGGTAGATGCGCGCCGACGCGTACCATCGCAGCCTGAGGACCGACCATGGCAAGCAACAAGATGTCCGGCAGCCTGAACCACGCGATGATCGACGGCACCGAGGCCAAGGCTGCCCAAGCCATGGCCGATCGCTTCGGCGAGCCTGGCTACGGCGACATCGCCAAGGTCTACATCGCGCAGAACTACGCGGGCTACACCGAGGAAAATCAGCAGACCTGGCGGATCCTGTACGACCGGCAAATGGCCTACCTCGCCGACCACGCGAGCGATGTCTACCTGTCGGGCGCACGCAGCATCAACCTGGTGCGGGATCACATCCCGTATCTGGAAGGTCCCAAGAGCGTGAACACCTTCCTGCAGCGCCTGACCGGTTGGCAGAGCCGTGCGGTCCCGGGCTACCTGCCTGCCAAGGCTTTCTTCGCTTGCCTCGCGCGCCGCGAGTTCCCGACCACGATCGTGATCCGGCCGAAAGAGTCGATCGACTACCTGCCCGAGCCGGACATCTTCCACGACATCTTCGGGCATGTGCCGCTGCACGCCGACCCGACCTTCGCCGACTTCCTCCAGACCTACGGCAAGGCCGCGCTGCTGACGAACGATCCCGTGCACACCGAGCGCCTCGCGCGCCTCTTCTGGTTCACGGTCGAATTCGGGCTCATCCGTGAGTCGGGCCAGGTCAAGCTCTATGGCTCCGGTCTCATCAGCAGCCCGGGCGAGAGCCATCACGCGCTGCATTCAGCCGATGTCGATCGTCGACCCTTCGACCTCGAGACCGTATGCGCGACGAGCTTCGAGATCGACCACTATCAGCCGATCCTGTACGTGCTCGAGAGCTTCGAGCAGCTGCGCGACGCCATGAACAGCTACGCC
>VGXJ01000280.1 GCA_016873375.1 Phycisphaerae bacterium | reverse complement strand
CCCTCGCGGGCTTCCTCTTGGCAGGGATGGCGGTTGCAATGCTCGCGCTCACGCAGCCGCTGCAACAGGCAGTCAACCCCTCTTGGGGACTTGTGACTGAGCCAGCGCCAGATGCAGCGGTGGTGACGGACCCGGCAGTTCGGGATGCCATCGCCAAGTCGGGGTTGCCTTGGAAGGTCCGCCACCTTTCGACGGGGATCGAACTTGTGCTTGTGCCGGCTGGGCGCTTTCGAATGGGGGCATCAAGTGGCGACTCCGACGCTGTCAACGCGGAGTTACCAGCGCACGAGGTTGTGATCTCGAAGCCGTTCTATATCGGGCGCACGGAAGTGACGCAGGGACAATGGCAGACGGTCATGGGCAGCAATCCCAGTCGCTTTCAACCGGCGTTCTTCCGCGAAGACGCGGAGCAGCAGCGCAGTGCAGCGGTCGCACAGATCACGGCGAACGGTGCAACGAAGCAGGAAGCGGAAGCGAAACTCGGACCGCAGCCGATCTGGATCGATGACACGGGAGACTTTCCGCTTGAATCCGCGCCGTTCGCCGAGGTTGAGGCGTTCTGCACGAAGGCAGGCGTACGACTGCCGACCGAGGCACAGTGGGAGTATGCGTGTCGGGCGGGCAGCACCGCGCCGACATTTGGACCGCTCGAGTCGATTGCTTGGTGTGGCGCCAACAGCGGCGACCGCACACATGCTGTGGCAACGGCCGCGCCCAACGCCTTCGGACTGCACGACACGCTCGGCAATGTCTGGGAGTGGACGGCGGATCTGTATGTCCCAAACGCGTACGCCCGGCGCAGTGCAAGCAGTGCTGATCCCGAGGTGACCGGCTCAGGTCCGCGCGTGGTGCGAGGCGGCAACTGGCTGAGTCTCCCGAAGACGTGCCGTGCGTCCTATCGAATCCCTGCAGCGGAGGCGCGCATCCCGCGCATCAGTTCGGAAGACAGAACGATGGGCGAGACGGAAGGCGCCCCCAAGTATCCCGCGTACGGGTTCCGAGTGGTTCTGGAGCCGTGATTTCGACAACGTTCAACCGAGAACCAACCATGCCCGCACCAAACGCAACGCAACGAATGGCCGCTGGTCTGTTCGCCTCGCTGATCCTCACTGCCTGCGCAACCACAGGTGGTGGGAGCGGTACTTCAGGATCATCGGCGCGCTCGTCGTCGATGTCTTGGGCGGAGGTGGTGGAACGCGCCCCGAATGCGACCGTCATCACCGACGCAGAGTGGCGTCAGCGCATCAGTGCAACGGGGCTGCCGTGGCGCGTTCGGGACCGCGTGAGCGGAGTGGAGATGCTGCTCGTTCCTCCCGGCGAGTTCGTGATGGGCATGAGCCCTGGCGATACCGATGCGATGGAAGATGAACGACCCGCGCATGTCGTTCGGATCACGAAGCCTTACTACCTCGGGCGCACTGAACTGACACAGGGTCAGTGGTCGTCGATCATGGGATACAACCAGAGTTTCTTTCAGGATGTGAACTACAGGATCATTTCCGAGCAAGAGGCGCCGCGTCGCGTTGCGACGCTCATGCTCCGAGGGATGACGCGTGAGGAGGCGGAGCGCGAGGCGGGAGCGGGCACCCTGGAGGCAACGGGCGCATCGCAGTGGCCGCTGGAGACGATCACTCCAGATGAACTTCGCCCATACCTGCTCAAGACGGGTCTTCGCTTGCCCACCGAGGCGGAGTGGGAGTACGCATGCCGTGCGGGTACGCGCACACCTCGCCACGGCGAAATCGGCGAGATTGCGTGGCACGCAGGCAATGCCAATGGCAGGACGTATCCAGTCGGACAGAAGTCTGCGAATGCGCTTGGCTTCTATGACATGATCGGCAATGTGTGGGAGTGGTGTTCGGACTGGTACTCGGATACCTACTACGGCGACTGCGAGAACGGTGCAACCGATCCGCAGGGTCCGGGTGAAGGCAAGCCCGCGTACTTCCGCGTGGCACGCGGCGGATCGTGGGATCATGTCGAGAAGAATTGCCGTGCGTCCTACCGCCAGAACCATTACATGCCAGATCCGCGCGTGACGGATTTTGGCGTCCGTGTGGCACGTGACCCGTGATCGGCTTCGTGCCTGTTTCTTCGTTTGAATCTGTAACCGCACTTGCATCTGGAGGATTTCAGAATGAACACCTCGCCTGATCGAAAGTCGCGCTGGTTCCTGCTCGCACCGCTCGCTCTTGCTCCCGTCATGTGGGCGGTTGCCGGGCATACCACGACTGCACCAAGTCCATCGAAGCCAGCCGGTGCTGCAGAGGTGGCTCTCGGTGCCTCATCTCCGGTGCCCGCAACTCCCGTGCAGCAAACGCAAAGTGGTGCGCTCGACGCGGCGAAAGCGGAGCAGGCGCGCATGGCGGGCTTGATTGCCACCGTCGCGGGCGGCAAGAACATTCCTGTAAATACGTGGGCGGACATCATCGAAGCGGAGTGCGACGCGCGCGTGGTGACCGACGAGAAGCTGCGGGCAGCCATCAAAGGCACGGGCCTGCCGTGGCGCATTCGAGAGAAGATTTCAGGCATCGAGATGCTGCTCATCCCGCCTGGGCAGTTCGTGATGGGCATGAGCGTGGGTGATGACGGCGCGAGCAGTGATGAACGCCCATCACATGAGGTGATCCTGACGAAGCCGTTCTATCTCGGGCGAACAGAAGTGACGCAGGAGCAGTGGACCCGCATCATGGGTTGGAATGAGAGTTATTTCCAGCACTTCAACTTTGAGGCGATCCCTGCCGAGGACCGCGAACAACG
>VGXJ01000279.1 GCA_016873375.1 Phycisphaerae bacterium | reverse complement strand
CGGGCCGCCTCGAGCGGCGCCGTCTGCGCATGCACGGCCAGGCCCTGATCGATGCACGCGCGCACGCGATCCTCGACCTGCTTCACCTGCTCGGGCGTGAGCGCCTTGCGCGCGGCGTAGTCAAAGCGCAGTCGATCCTGCGCGACGAGCGATCCGCGCTGCTCCACATCATCGCCCGCCACCTCGCGCAGGGCAAGGTTCAGCAGGTGCGTGCCGGTGTGGTTCTGCGCCAGTGCGGTGCGCCGCTGCGCAGCGATCTGCACCGTGATGTCGTCGTTCACGCGCAGCGTGCCGCTGGTGGTGCGTCCGATGTGCAGCACGTAGCCGCCCATGGATTGCGCATCGCGCACGTCGAAGGCGCCATCGTTGGTGCCATGAATCGAACCGTGGTCGCCTTCCTGGCCGCCGCTCTCGGCATAAAACGGCGTACGGTCGAGGACCAGCGCGCAGTCCGTGCTGCCGGTCGCTTGCACGAACTCGCGGCCATCCCAGATCGCGCGGATGCGCGCGGTCATGGGCTTGGGTGCGTACTTCGTGCTGTCGTCGGTCTGCATCACGCCCAGCGTGGCGAGCTTGGCGATCGCATCGGGCGGGAAGTGCAGCGCTTCGTCGCCGTCCGCACCGCGCCGGCTGGTTTCGCGGGCTTGTTCCATCAGGCGTTCGTAGCCTGCCGCGTCGACGGCGAGTCCGCGTTCCTCGGCCATGACCTGCGTGAGGTCGATGGGGAAGCCCCAGGTGTCGTGCAGCCGGAAGGCATCGGCAGCGGCAATCGTGGCCGGGGTCGTGGCCTTGGCGCGTTCGACGGCCTCGCCGAACAGGGCCAGCCCGCGGTCGAGCGTGCGGCCGAAGGTCTCCTCCTCGTCGCGGATGATGTCGGCTGCGGTGCCCCACTTGGTCGCGATCTCGGGGAACGCCTCGCCGAGCGTGGCGGCCACGGCTGGCACGAGTCGGTAGATGAAGGGATCCTTGCGACCAAGGGTCTGGCGGCCGTGACGCGCGGCGCGGCGCAGGATGCGGCGCAGCACGTAGTTGCGGCCTTCGTTGCCCGGGCCGGCGCCGTCGCACGCGGCGACGGTGAGGCAGCGCACATGGTCGGCGATCACGCGGTACGCGATGACGCGGCGACGGTAAGGCAGCGCACATGGTCGGCGATCACGCGGTACGCGATGTCCACATGATCGGTGAGCACGCCGCCATAGGCGCGCGCGCCGGTTTCGCCACGGATCGCCTCGAAGATCGGCGACCACAGGTCGGTGTCGTAGTTGGAGCGCTTGCCCTGGATCACGCTCACCAGACGCTCGAGGCCCATGCCAGTGTCCACGTGCTTCGCGGGCAGCGGCTTGAGCGAACCATCAGGCTCGCGGTTGAACTGGATGAAGACATGGTTCCAGATTTCGAGGACATCGGGATCGCCTGAGTTGACGAGCGCGGCGGCATCGCGGCCGCCGATGCGATCGAAGTGGATCTCGCTGCAGGGACCGCACGGTCCCTGATCACCCATCTCCCAGAAGTTGTCCTTCATGTTGCCAGGCAGCACGCGGCTTGGCGGTAGGAACTGGCACCACAGCGCGCGGGCTTCCTCGTCCGGCTCGAGCCCGGCCTTGGGATTGCCGCCGAAGTAGGTCGCATAGAGACGCTCGGCCGGAAGGCCATAGACGCGCGTGAGCAAGTCCCAGCCCCACTCAATCGACTCCTTCTTGAAGTAGTCGCCGAAGGACCAGTTGCCGAGCATCTCGAAGAAGGTGTGGTGGTAGACGTCCTTGCCCACGTCCTCGAGGTCGTTGTGCTTGCCGCCGGCGCGAATGCACTTCTGCGTGTTCACCGCGCGCGTGTAGGGGCGCGAGCCGCGACCGAGGAAGACATCCTTGAACTGGTTCATCCCCGCGTTGGTGAAGAGCAGCGTCGGATCGTCATAGGGAACGACCGGACTCGAGGGGGCGAAGGTGTGGCCGGCCTTCTGGACGAAGAAGTCGATGTAGGCCTTGCGGATCTCGGAGGCGCGCATGGGGGGTGGAGTGTAGAAGCGGTGGACTGTCCCGCTTCGTACACTCATGCCATGCGGCGTCCCTTCGTTGGCGGCAACTGGAAGATGAACACCGGTGCGGAGTCAGCGCCCGCGCTTGCGGCCGCCACCGTGACCGAGGTCGGCGATGCGGCTCGTGCGTGCGATGTGGTGGTCTTTCCGCCGGCGTGCTTCTTGATCCCCGTGCGCTCGGCGCTCGGCGATGCGGCGGTCGGTCTCGGTGCGCAGGATGTCAGCAGCGAAGCCAACGGCGCCCACACCGGCGACATCAGTGCCGAGATGCTCAAGGAGATCGGTGCGACATGGGCGATTATTGGTCACTCTGAGCGGCGGCGGGATCACGGCGAGAGCGACCGGGTCGTGGCGGAGAAGCTCGAGATGGCGCTTGAGAGCGGACTGCATGCCGTGCTCTGCGTGGGGGAGACGCTGGAGGAGCGCAAGGCTGGGCAGGCCCACCAAGTCACGGCGCGCCAGCTTCGCGCGGCCTGCGCATCGATCCTTGCGGAGCAGATGCAGGATGTGGTGATCGCTTATGAGCCAGTCTGGGCCATCGGCACCGGCGTGAGCGCCACGCCTCAGGATGCGGCCGAGGCGCATCGAATGATCCGACGCGAACTCGGGATCCTGTATTCTCCGGAACTCGCCCAAGCGGTGCGCATCGTCTATGGCGGATCCCTGAACGCGGCCAATGCGGCTGCGATCCTTGCGGACCCCGGCATCGACGGTGGCCTGATCGGTGGCGCCAGCCT
>VGXJ01000278.1 GCA_016873375.1 Phycisphaerae bacterium | reverse complement strand
TGTAGAAGCTGTTGACATACTCGACCCCGCGGATCCCATGGTCGCGCGCGGCAACGAGCGGGAAATCAAGGGGTTTCACCGCACCCGCGAAGAGCGACTTGTGCAGGCTCCACTGGGCGAGCGAGATCCGCAGTGGTTTGGGATCCAGAGCGACGGGCTTGGCCGCAGCCTGAGGATCCTGGCGCGCCCCAAAAGCGGCGCTGCCGAGCGCGGCGACCGCGACACCAGCGCCCAGCACGGCCCGGCGTCCCACGAGCCCCACGGGACCGTCACCGTGATCCCTGACTTGCCACGACGCGCCTTGTGCCATGCGCCCCGCACCGGTGTTGCCTGCATCGACCATGATTGGCTCCTTGGAGGACGGCTCACTCCCACTCGATGGTGGCCGGCGGCTTGCTGCTGATGTCGTACACCACACGGTTCACGCCACGCACCTCGTTGATGATGCGGTTGCTGATACGGCCGAGGACATCGTACGGAAGGTGCGCCCAGTCCGCAGTCATGAAGTCCTCGGTGGTCACCGCACGGAGCGCCACCACGTTGTCATAGGTCCGGCCATCGCCCATCACCCCGACGCTGCGCACCGGCAGCAGCACGGCGAAGACCTGGCTGGTGCGGTCGTACAGCCCAGCCGCCCGGATCTCATGGATCAGGATCGCATCGCACGCCCGCAGCACCTCGAGCTTGTCAGGCGTGACTTCGCCAAGCACGCGGACAGCCAAGCCAGGCCCGGGGAACGGGTGCCGCCAGACCATGTCACGCGGCAGCCCAAGCACTTCGCCCAAGCGGCGCACCTCATCCTTGAAGAGCATGCGCAGAGGCTCGACAAGCTCGAAGCCCAGGTGCTCAGGAAGTCCGCCGACGTTGTGGTGCAGCTTGATGTTGGCTGCGGTGCCGGCATGCCCGTGGCCCGACTCGATCACATCGGGATAGAGCGTGCCCTGAGCCAGGAACCGCACATCGCCATCGACGCTCGAGGCCGCCTGCTTGAAGACATCGATGAATCGATGACCGATGCGCCGGCGCTTCTCCTGGGGCTCATCGATGCCCGCAAGGTCACCGAGGAACTCACGGCTCGCGTCGACCACGCGCAGATCGACGTCGAAGTGGCTCCGAAAGGTGCGCTCCACAAGCTCGCGCTCGCCGCTCCGAAGCAGCCCGTTGTCAACGAAGATGCAGGTGACCTGCGTGCCGATCGCCTTGGCCAGGAGCGCAGCCACGACGCTGCTGTCGACGCCGCCTGAGAGACCGCAGATGACCCGCGACGAGCCGACGACGGTACGGATCCGCTCGCACTCGGCCTCCATGAAGTCAGCCATGGTCCACGAGCCGGTGCATCCGCACTCGCCGTAGAGGAAGTTGCGCAGAAGGTCCCGGCCTTGCGGCGTGTGCGTGACCTCGGGGTGGAACTGAACGCCCCAGAATCGCTTGGCCGCATGACGCACCGCAGCGTTGGGGCAGGTGGATGTGCTCGCCAGGACATCGAACGAAGCGCCGAGTCCAGTGACCTGATCGCCGTGGCTCATCCAGACTGTGGTCCGCGAGGGCATTCCCTTCATCAGGTCTGCACCGTCACCGACATCGATCTCCGCCCGACCGAACTCACGATGGTTCGCCGACACCACCGTGCCGCCGAGCATCTGGCAGCCCAGCTGCATGCCGTAGCAGATCCCAAGCACCGGTATCCCCAGCTCGAAGAGGCCCGGATCGCACCGCGGCGCGCCCTGCTCGTTCACGCTTGCAGGACCGCCTGACAGGATGATCCCCTTAGGTGCGTACGACCGGAGCTCATTCAGCGATGCATCAGGGCGCACCAGCACGCTGTAAGCCCCTGCCTCGCGCACCCGCCGCGCGATCAACTGCGCGAACTGGCTGCCGAAGTCCAGGATCAGGATGGTGTCCGTCGTGAGCGCCGAGGGCTTGAGCGTGGCCGTCATGGTTGGGGTCGTCCGGGCCCGGCCGTTGCATGGTCCGGGAAGCGGCCGAGTCTACCCCTGCCGCGGGCCGGCCGACCACGTCTCGCGGAAGCTGAGCGCCGCCAGGACAAGGCCCGCCTTCAGCCCCGTCAGCGAGCAGAGTCGGTCAGGATCGAGCGCTGCACCGGCGTCCGATTCCGCCGCCTGGATCCGCGACACGGCATCGGCCAGTTCGGGCCGAAGGCTGGATGGCGGCGGCCCCCGGCGGCAGGCCGCCAGCAGACCGGGCGCACCACCGAGCGCCTGAATGACCTCGTTGGAGCTGGTGACGAGCGTGGCCCAGCCCTCGCGGATCATGCGGTGACAACCGGCGGCGCCTGCCGAATCGACCCGGCCGGGCACCGCCATCACCTCACGCTGTTGCCCGTCAGCGGCCAAACGGGCCGTGATCATGGCCCCGCTGCTCAACCCGGCTTCGACGACCACCACACCCACGCACAGCCCCGCCAGAATGCGGTTGCGCCGCGGAAAGTGGTGCGCAAGCGGCTCAGCATCGCACGGCAGTTCGGTCATGACGCAGCCCCCCGCCTCGACGATCGCGTTGAGCAGCCCAGCGTTCTCAGGCGGATAGGGCACGCCAAGCCCCGAGCCAACCACGGCCACCGTGGGGCCACCCACTCGGAGGGCGCCACGATGGGCCGCCGCATCGATGCCGCGCGCCGCCCCGCTCACGATCGTCAACCCCGACTGGGCAAGATCGGCCCCGAACCGCCCGGCCACATCCAACCCATACGCGCTGGCCCGTCGGCTGCCCACGATGGCCACGCACGGTGCGCCGACAGCCGCCAGCGAGCCACGCAGCCAGAGCGCCCGC
>VGXJ01000277.1 GCA_016873375.1 Phycisphaerae bacterium | reverse complement strand
TGATCTTCGAGGAGTTCAAGGGCACCGGCAACGCCGAACTGCACCTCACGCGCAAGCTCGTCGAGAAGCGCGTGTGGCCGGCGATCGACATCGCCGCCAGCGGTACCCGCCGCGAGGAACTGCTGCTCGACGCGAAGGAGCACGAGCTCATCGTGCGCCTGCGCAAGGTCGTTGCCGACATGAACGTCGTCGAGGCCATGGAACTGCTCCGCAGCCGTCTCTCCAAGACCAAGTCCAACGCAGAATTCCTGATGACGATGGCCATGTCCTGATGCCGGGTGCGTATGGACCCATGCCGGTTTATGCACGCAGGGTCCGGCATCGCACCCACGGGAGTACACGCATGAAGCACACCAGACAGCGACGGGCCTTCACCCTGGTCGAGATCCTCACGGTCGTCGGCATCCTCGCGCTCCTGGTGGCGATTCTGCTGCCGGCGCTGCGCACGGCTCGGCGCAACGCCGAGTGGGCCGATGCGGCGAACAACCTCCGGCAGGTCTCGACCTACCTGCAGGCGTACATCACCGACAACCGTGAATCGGTGCCACCAACGCAATTCGATTACTCCACGGTCCGCAATCCGGGTCGCGTGCGTGGGCCGTCGTCATCGGGTGTCGAGCCACTCCTCGGCCCGCCTCGTCGCGGCACGTGGGCCGACATCCTCTGGGCCGGCGCGGGCATCGATCCGCCGTCGCTTCCAGCGGAGATGGGTAGCGCGTACGCGTGGGAGTTCGATTCGCCGGACCGCTTCTACTACGAGTACGACGACGCTTACTCGAAGAACCCGATGCGCTCGACCGTCGGCCTTGAGAAGGTTCAGTTCCCAGATTCCGACGGCGTTTCGGAGTGCCGGCCATTCGGACCCGGCATAGATGCTCAGGAAGTCGGCCACCCGGCCTACTTCGCGGGCAACCTCTTCTTCCGTCAGGCGCAGGCGCCGTTCTACGCGGGCGATGCCACGCTGAGCGCTCCCTACCAGTGGTGGAGCGCAGCCCAGATCCGTCGACCGCAGGCCGGCATGTACCTCGTCGACTCGAAGGCTGGCGAAGTCATCGGTGGCACGACCCGCCAGCAGTGGGAAGACCAGTTCGATGGTGACGCAACCGACGGCCGCTGCCAGGTCGACTTCCGATACCTGGGCGACACATGCATGTTCCTGCTGCTGGACCTTCACGTCGACACGCAGCCGGCGTGGACGACGCTGCAAGAACTGCAGGGGGATTGGAGCGGCACCGCTGGCTCAACCAATCCCATTGGTCGCGACATCAAGGTCACCAACCTTGAGCGCTCCGATAATCCGGCACCCCCCTGAGGCGAACTGCGCGATCATCAAAGTTCGTGAAGCGCATCGCAGCCCCTTGATGCGTGAGCCAACTCCGGTACACTCTTCGTCCCGCCCGATCATCGGGCGGTTTTCATTCTGGAACGCCACCGTAGCTCAGTGGTAGAGCACACCCTTGGTAAGGGTGAGGTCGAGGGTTCAATCCCCTTCGGTGGCTTCCGCGCGCGGACGCGTTGTCCCCGCGCATGTCCGCTTCGCGAGCACCCCTGCTGGAGTCACCGAGTCATGGCAAAAGAGAACTTCAACCGCACCAAGCCCCACGTCAACGTCGGCACCATTGGCCACGTCGACCACGGCAAGACCACACTGACCGCCGCCATCACCGCCGTGCAGGCGGCCCGCGGCTTCAGCAAGCCCATCTCCTACGACCAGGTCGCCAAGGCGTCCGAGTCGGAAGGCCGTCGCGACCCGACCAAGATCGTCACCATCGCCACCAGCCACGTCGAGTACGAGACGGCCAACCGTCACTACGCGCACGTCGACTGCCCCGGCCACGCCGACTACGTCAAGAACATGATCACCGGTGCTGCCCAGATGGACGGCGCGATCCTCGTGGTCTCGGGCGTCGACGGCGTCATGCCGCAGACCCGCGAGCACATCCTCCTCGCCCGCCAGGTCGGCGTGCCGAAGGTCCTCGTCTTCCTGAACAAGTGCGACATCGCCGATGCCGAGCTGCTCGACCTGATCGAGATGGAAGTCCGCGAGCTCCTCAGCAAGTACGACTACCCCGGCGACGACACCCCCGTCATCCGCGGCGCAGCGTTCCCGGCGCTCACCAACCCCGGTGATGCAGGCGCCAACAAGTGCATCGCCGACCTGATGGATGCCATCGACACCTGGATCCCGACCCCGGTCCGCGAGAAGGACAAGCCGTTCCTGATGTCGGTTGAAGACGTCTTCAGCATCAAGGGCCGCGGCACCGTGGCCACCGGCCGTATCGAGCGCGGTGTGATCAAGGTCGGCGACGAAGTCGAGATCATCGGTCTCCGTCCCGACGCGCTGAAGTCGACTGTCACCGGCGTCGAAATGTTCCAGAAGACCCTCGAAAGCGGCGAAGCGGGCGACAACGTCGGCTGCCTCCTCCGTGGCGTGGAAAAGAAGGACATCGAGCGCGGTCAGGTCATCTGCAAGCCCGGCTCGATCAAGCCCCACACCAAGTTCACCGCGCAGGTGTACGTGCTGAAGAAGGAAGAAGGCGGCCGCAACACGCCGTTCAAGGCGGGCTACAAGCCGCAGTTCTACTTCCGCACCACGGACATCACCGGCAAGATCGACCAGCTGATCGGTGCCGACATGTGCATGCCGGGCGACAACGTCCAGATGCAGGTTGACCTCGAAGGCAAGGGAGTTGCCATGGAAGACGGCGTTCGTTTCGCCGTCCGTGAAGGTGGCCGTACCGTCGGTTCGGGCGTCGTCACCAAGATCCTTGCGTGATTTCTGCGGCCGTCCTGGGCCGG
>VGXJ01000276.1 GCA_016873375.1 Phycisphaerae bacterium | reverse complement strand
GCATGCGCTGCATCCCCGCTGTCCTCGTCGCTTGCCTGGCTGTTCTGCCTGCCTGCACCCGTGAACTCGAGGCCCGCAACCGCGAGCTCGTGACCGAGGTCGATGCCCTGCGCGGCGAGAACTCCGAGTCGCGCCGATCGATCGAGCGCATGACGGTGCAGCTGGCTGATCGCGACAAGGCGCTGACCGAGGCCAACCGCGCCGCGACCGAAGCCCGGGCTGCCGCCGAGGAATCCAAGGCCATCGCCGTGAAGGCTCAGGGCGATGCCGAGGAAGCCAAGCGTGCGGCCGCCGATGCGGACCGCCGGGCTGCAACCGCTGCGGCCGATGCCAACGCTGCCAAGGACCAGCGCGATGCTGCGCTCAAGCGCGTCGACGAGGTCACCTCCGAACTCTCCAAAGCCAAGGGCGCCAGCGATTCCGCCGTCGCCGAACGCACGAAACTCGATGCTGACCTTGACCAGGCTCGCAAGGATGCGGTGACGGCGCGCGAACAGCGCGAACGGGCCATGTTCGAGCGCGACGAGGCCATCAAGGTTGCCGACGGCATGAAGACCGCCGAGCAGCCCGAGTCCGAGGGCGGCACCGCGATCATCGCCATCGTCGGCGCGATCATCGGCGCCGTCGCCGTGCTGCTCTTCTCCTCGGCCCGCAAGGCCCTCGCAGGCGGCTGATGCTGCCGCTCCGACGCGGCATCCTCGCGGCTGCAGCGCTGCTGCTTCCGGACACGGTGATCGCGCAAGTTCCCGCGGCGCCGGGTGCCGAGCGCCCGAATGCCCTCGTCATCGTGCTCGATCGGGTTGGCACGGGCGATGTCGGATTCCTCGGGTCAACGCTCGGCGCTACGCCGAACCTCGATGCGCTCGCCGCGCGCGGCGCGGTGCTCCAGCGCGCCTACGCAGCTTCGCCGCAGTCTTCGCCAGCACGCGCGGCGATCTTCACCGGTCGCTGGCCCAACGCCATGGGCTTTGAGTTTGCGATGCCCATGGGCGAAGAAGCCAACGCTCCCGACGCGGCCGCGCGCGGCCTCCTGCCGGGAACGCCGACGATCGGATCGCAGCTCGCAGCGGGTGGATGGACCACGGGTTTCGTCGGCTCCTGGCAGATGGGCGTCACCGCCGAGCAGGCCCCCATGTCGATGGGCTTCGGCTTCGATTGCTTCGTCGCCCACGCCACGCGTACGCGCAAGCCGCGTCCCGGGAAGGACGACGGATTCTCGCTGCGCAGCCTCGGTGCCGTGAACGAGGACTTCGAACGGCTCGAGGATGCCATGACCGCGTGCGCAACCGGCTTCATCGAGCGCGAGCGATCGAAGCCGTGGCTGCTGGTCGCGGCGTTGCCGGGTCTCTCACCTCCTCTGTCGCCGGCGAGCGAGGATCTCGCAGCGTTCCCCCAACTCGAAGGGCGCCGGCGCGAGATGGCCGCGTCGCTCCGCGCACTTGACCGATCAATCGGCGCCATGCTCGCCGCCATAGAGACCACGGGCCAGACCGCACGCACGATGGTCGTCGTGATCGGCGACACGGGCGGCTCGGCCGCGTGGGGATCCTCCAACGGCACGCTGCACGGCGACTTCGGCACGTGCTTCGAGGGAGGCCTTCGCGTGCCGATGGTCATGTCGCTGCCCGGACGCATCACGCCAGGGTCGACCTATCCCCATCCGGTCACCGGAGCCGATGTGCTGCCCACGGTGGCCGCTGCGCTCGGACAGGCACCGCCGACACCAATCGATGGTGTCGACCTTCTTCCGTTCCTTGCCGGCGCTTCCCCGGGGCTTCCGCACGCTGAACTGCACTGGCGGGCCGGCCAAAGTGCAGCCACGATGTTCTCCGGGCTCAAGTACGTGGTTCCCCTCGATGGCGCGCCATCCATCTACCGCATCGACCAAGATCCCACCGAGTCGGTCAACGGCGCCGAGGATTCGGTCGATGCGTACACCATGCTTCGTGACCGCCACGAACGATGGAGTCAGGCGTTGCCGCCTGCACGGTGGCTTCAGGATGGGACGATCCCGGAAGCCCAGCGCACCCCGGCACCGCCGCCGGCCCTGCCCGACCCGGGCAAGCGACGCGCACCGAAGACCGATCCCGAGCAGTGACCCGATCGGGGGCCCGAAGCCCCGCGCGCCCGCTCAGCGAAGCACCGACCAGGCATCCACGATCTCGAAGGCGAGCACCGCCGCGAGTCGTGCCGTCCGGCCATCAGGATCGAGCGCCGGAGCGAGTTCAGCAAGGTCGGCACCACGGACGCGGCACGATGCGATGCATCGACGGATGCTCTCCGCTGCCTCAGGGCCGACCCCCAGCGGCGTCGGAGCGCTCACGCCGGGCGCATAGGCCGCCGCAAAGCAATCCAAATCGACCGTCAGGTGCACACGCTCGTGGCGCGCGATCGCAGCGAGCGAGGCGTCGATGCGATCTGGCGAGAGCGAGGCAGGCCCCTGCCACGCGTAGCCCTGCTCCTGCGCGCGAGCGAAGAGCGCGGCCGTATTGCTGGCACGCTGGATGCCGAGTGCCAGCGCGGCAAAGGGTCGATTGTGCTCCGCACACCAGGCCTGCATCTGCGAGTAGCTCGTGCCACTGTTGGGGCCTTCTGGAGGCACAGGGCGGTTGTCGAGGTGCGCATCGAGATTCAAGCTGGCGGTGACGCCATCACAGGGCGTCGAACCATCATGCGTGGCAAGCCCGAGCCAGTGACCGAACGCCACATCATGGCCGCCGCCGAAGACGAGCGTCCGTGCGCCCCGCGACTGCGCATGTGCCACGCGACGCGCGAGTTCCTGCTGCGCGCCGAGCACGCCGTC
>VGXJ01000275.1 GCA_016873375.1 Phycisphaerae bacterium | reverse complement strand
AGCATGCCCCGATCCTACGGCAGCGCGATCCGGCCTTCAGGAGCGCCAGAGTTCGCCCAGACCTCGGTGCAGGGCCCACTTGTTGGTCGCGGTGCGCAGTTCCGCCGCGAATCCCATGGCGACCAAGGGCGGTCCCTCGAGTTCGGCCTCGAGCCCATCGGCATCGATCCAGAGATGGACCAGCTTCACGCCCTGGCGCTCGGCCAGGGCCTCCGCCGCTGCACGCACCGTCTCGCGGACCTCATGATCGGCCAGCGAACGGGGCAGGGCGTGGAGTGCCACCGCAGCCATCGATCAGAACACGGCGCTCGGTTCGCACGAGGCGCGTGCTGCAGGCGCTGCGTCGCCGAAGCTCGTTCCGATCGCGCGCGCGGCAGCGACCAGCGGATGGTCGACCGGCACCAGGCGCTGCTTTCCGGCCGAGGCCATGAGGTCGATGTCGCTGAACATGTTGCTCTGGCGGACGACGAGCCGGTTGCGCGCACCGTCCATGAGCATGGCGATGGCGTGGAAGCCGAAGTGCGTGGCCAAAATCCGGTCGGCCGCGATCGGCGTGCCGCCGCGAACGATGTGGCCGAGGTTCGTGCTGCGCACGTCTGCCGTGGTGCGCTTGGCGAGTTCCTGCGCGACCCACGCGCCGATGCCGCCGAGCCGTACCGGATCGGGGCTCGTGGGATCGATGTGGCGGATCATCTGGCTGCCACCCTTGGGCGTGGCGCCCTCGCCGACCGCGATGATCGCGAAGCCAGGCCCATCGCCCACTCGGCGCTGGACGAAGTCGCAGATCCGGTCGAGTTCGAAGGGAATCTCGGGGATCAGGATGATGTCGCTGCCGCTGGCCACGCCGGCAGTCAGCGCGATCCAGCCTGCATTGCGTCCCATGACCTCGCACACCATCACGCGGTGGTGACTGTCCGCCGTGGAGTGCAGCTTGTCGAGCGCCTCGGTCGCCGTGGCCACGGCGGTCAGGAACCCGAAGGTGATCTCGGTGCCATACAGGTCGTTGTCGATCGTCTTGGGAACGCCGATGATGTTGATGCCTGCATCGACGAGGCCCGTCGAGGCAGACATGGTGCCGTCGCCGCCGATCACCACAATCGCGTCCAGGCCATGGCGCTCGACGTTGGCGATGCACTGCTGCGTGCAGTCGGCGAAGGTCGGCGAGCCATCGGCGTTGCGGCCGATCGCCCACTTGCGGGGGTTGCACCTGTTGTTGGTGCCGAGGATCGTCCCGCCGCGCGTGAGGATCCCTGACACATCGGCGAAGCTCAGCAGATTGATGCGGTTCTCGATCAGCCCCTGAAAGCCATCCTCGATGCCGAAGACCTGGATGCCGTGCTGGAGCATGGCAGTCTTCGCGACTGCGCGGATGACGGCGTTGAGTCCGGGGCAGTCGCCGCCGCCGGTGAGGATGCCGATGCGCTTGATCTGGGACGGGCTCATGGGAGTCCGGCGATGGTAGCGGGAGGCGTGAAATCCTTCGCTACCATCGGCGACATTCCATGGAGGAGTCGATCGTGAGTGAGCAGTCCTCGGGCGAGCATGAAGATCCCTCGGTCCTGGTGGCGGCACGCCGGGCGAAGCTCGAGCGCCTGCGCACCGAGCTTGGCGTCGAGCCGTTCGGTCAGCGCGTGGATGGCATCACGCCGCTCGCGCAGGCCCGCGCCGCCTTCGACGAGGCCGCGCATGCGGCCTACGAGGATGGGGCGAAGGCTGCCAAGGCCGATCCCGCGTCGCGGATCGATGATCGTCGTCCCGCCGTCACCGTCGCCGGCCGCGTGGTGCAGCACCGCGACATGGGCAAGCTCGTCTTCATGTGGCTTCGCGACCATTCGGGTGACCTGCAGGTCAGCGTGTCCAAGGCCAATGTCCCAGAGGCGGCGTTCAAGGTCGCCGCGATGGCCGATTACGGCGATCTCCTCAGCGTGACCGGGCGCGTCGGCCGCACCAATCGCGGCGAAACCTGCGTGTGGGCCGATGGCGTCACCATGCAGTGCAAGAGCCTCGAACCGCCGCCGGGCAAGTGGCATGGGCTCTCCGACGACGAGACCCGCTACCGCCGCCGGTACGTCGACATGTACGCCAATCCGGCCACGGTGCGGACCTTCCAGATGCGCTCGCGCATCGTCAGCGCGATCCGCCGCTTCATGGAGGCGCGCGGCTACCAGGAGGTCGAGACCCCGATGATGCAGGCCATGGCCGGCGGCGCCGCGGCGCGGCCCTTTGCCACGCACCACAACGCGCTCGACATGCAGCTCTTCATGCGCATCGCGCCGGAGCTCTACCTGAAGCGCCTGCTCGTGGGCGGCCTGCCCAAGGTCTTCGAGATCAACCGCAACTTCCGCAACGAGGGAGTGGACCGCAGCCACAATCCCGAGTTCACCGCGATGGAGGCCTACGAGGCCTTCGGCGACTACATGACCATGCTCGAGATGGTCGAGAGCCTCGTGCATGCGGTCGCGTGCGATGTGGCCGGCGTGTCCCAGGGCGGCGCGGTGGCGCTCCCGTTCGGCGACCTCGTCATCGACTACGCCAAGCCGTTCAGGCGCGTGCGCTACGAGGAACTCTTCCATCAGGCCTTTGGCTTCACCATGGAGGACGAGGCTCGCGTGCGTACGACGGCCAAGCAACTCCATGTCGAGGGCGCCGCGACCAAGGATCACTGGCTTGTCGTCAATGACCTGTTCGAAGAGAAGGCCGAGGCCCTGCTCGATCCATCGAAGCCCACGTTCGTCCTCGACTATCCCAGCGCCATCAGCCCGCTCACGCGGCCCAGCCGGAGCCGCCCGGCGATCGCGGAACGCTGGG
>VGXJ01000274.1 GCA_016873375.1 Phycisphaerae bacterium | reverse complement strand
CCCGCCCATCCAGGCCTGCTGCTCGTGATCGCCGGCCCCAGCGGCGTGGGCAAGTCCACGATCGTGCACGGGCTCATGGGCGAGTTCAACGCCGCCTTCAGCGTGAGCGCCACGACCCGTGCTCCATCACCAGGCGAGCGCGACGGGGTCGACTACTTCTTCATCGATCAAGCGACCTTCCAGGGCTGGATCGACGAGGGACGCTTCCTCGAACATGCGCAGGTCTTCGGCCGCGACTGGTACGGCACGCCCCGCGATGCGGTCCAGCGCCAGCTTGACGAGGGCCGTCTGGTGATCCTCGACATCGATGTGCAGGGCGCCGAAAACGTGCGCCGTGCGATGCCGGGCATGCTGGGCATCTTCATCCTGCCGCCGGACGAAGGGGAACTGCTGCGCCGCCTGCGTGTTCGTGGCCGCGAGGACGAGACCGCGATCCAGCGCCGCTTCGCGGAGAGCCGCAGCGAGATCGCCCGTGCCAAGGCAGGTACGACCTTCGATGCCTTCGTCGTCAACGACGACCTGACGCACTGCACTGAGGCCGTCGCTGCGATCGTGCGCGCACGGCTCAGCGTGGCCAGTGCGCCGTGACGCCGGCGATCACCTGCACGAAGACCGCATCAGGATCCTTCGAGGCATCGACGACCAGATGCCGGTCGGGCCGTTCGCGCGCCTGCTGCAGGTAGCCCGCGCGCACGCGACGGTGGAACTCCGAACCCTTCTGCTCCATGCGATCGAGCAGGGGCGAGAGGCGGCCGGCGGCCACGTGTTCATCGACATCGAAGACGACCGTCAGGTCGGGCCAGCGGCCACCGATGGCCACATCGCCGACCGACAGGATCTCTGCGGGAGAGAGTCCGCCAGCGGTGCCTTGGTAGGCGAGCGTGCTGCTGATGAAGCGATCGCTAAGCACCATGTGTCCCGCGGCGAGCGCGGGCTTGATGCGCTCGACCATCAGCTGCGCACGGCTGGCCATGTAGAGCAGCATCTCGCAGCGCACATCCATCTCGACGTTGGCCGGATCGAGCAGGATCTCGCGGATCTTCTCGCCGATGGGCGTGCCGCCGGGTTCGCGCACATCGGTCACGGTCGTGCCGTCGTCACGCACCGCCTGCACGAACCGACGGATCTGCGTGCTCTTGCCGCTGCCATCCGGGCCGTCGAAGACGATGAAGCGTCCTTGGAGCGCGTGCGACCATCCCGGTCTCATGCACACGATGCTACGGCGGCGCGGCGGAGGAGGGCGACCGCAGTACGATCCCGAAGGTGAAGGTGACTGCACGAGCCATCGACGGCACGCGACTGGGCGATGCCGAGGTCAGCCTCGATCAGCGCCCTGCACGCCTGCGCCTGGGCAGGCCCGGCAACGAGCGCGAGCATTTCCTCGACTGGGAACGGGCCATCGATGACGGAGGCCATCTGCGCAAGTGCATCGTGTGTGGCTGCGACACCCTCTATCGGAGCCGCTCGTCGCCGCGCCTGACGATCATCATCGCTGTGCTTGGGCTCTCCATCGGTGCCGTGGGGCTTGCGGGCTACGGCACGCCACCCGTCTTGCTCGTTGCGACCTGCATTGCCGTCACCATCGATCTCGTGCTGTTCCTTCGCTCATGGTGGCGCCTGACGTGCTACCGCTGCCACAGCAGCTTCCGGGGCATGCCGATTGCGCGCTACCACCTGGGCTGGGATGCGCGCACGCAGCGCCGCATCGACAGCGCCAATCAGCCCTCGCCCGGCTCGTCCTGAACAGCCGGTGCCCCGAAAAGCGCACCGCCGATGCGCACCATGTTCGAGCCGCTCTCGATCGCGATCTCGAAGTCATTGGACATGCCCATCGACAGAAGGTCGAACGCGTCACCGCCCACGCCGGCCGAACGGATGTCCTGGAAGAGTTCGCGGCAGCGCTCGAAGACATCACGCACGACGGCGGTGTCCGGCGTGTTGGGTGCCATGCACATGAGGCCGCGCGGCCGCACATTCACCATCGTGTCGATCTGCTCGATCACGTGACGCACGGCGGGGGGATGGAGACCGTGCTTGCTCGTTTCCCCGCTCACGTTCACTTCAATGAGGATGTCCACGGGATCATCGCGGCGTGCTGCTGCGTTCTGGATGTCCTCTGCCAGGCGCATGCTGTCCACGCTGTGGATGAGCCGCACGCATTCGATGGCCTTCTTGACCTTGTTGCGCTGCAGCGATCCGATCATGTGCCAGCGCACGGGAGCCGGCGCCATGCCGGTGAGTTCACGGCGTCGCGCCTGGAACTCCTCGACCTGCACGACGCGCTGCTGGAGCTGCTGCACGCGGTTCTCGCCGAAATGCACGTGGCCCGCCTGCACGAGCTCGCGGATCTGCTCCATGCTGGCGGTCTTACTCACCGCCACGAGCACGACCTGCGATGCCTTGCGCCCTGACCGAGCTGCGGCTTCGCCGATGCGCTTGTTGATCTGGTCGTAGCGGCTGCGCAGGGCGTCGCCGGTGAGTGGTGCCGTGTCCGTGGCCAAGGTGGTGGTCATCCTTCCGTGCTCTCCATGCACTTGGGTGCGGGCGTAGCGTAGCGGAGGACCGCCTCGAGGCCGATGGCCAGAGCGGGGTAGAGTCCGACCATGGCTTCATCGACCGTGAACACCCCGATCGTCCTCGTGATCCGGGACGGCTGGGGGCGCAACCCGCACGCCGAGCAGGATGCCGGCAACGCCGTGCTGCGCGCGAAGTGCCCGTTCGATGCCGCGATGCGCCGGGAGTGGCCCAGCACCCTCATCCGCACGAGCGGCGAGGACGTCGGCCTGCCCGAGACGCCCGAGGGCCCGGTCATGGGCAACA
>VGXJ01000273.1 GCA_016873375.1 Phycisphaerae bacterium | reverse complement strand
CACAGCTGCCGTGAACGACCCAAGTGCCTTCACCGTGTAGGTGAACCGCGTGCCGACCGTCGCGCCCGTATCCAGGAACGACGTACTCGGTGCCGTCACCGTCCCAAGTGCAGCCGTCGTGCCACTTCGGAACACCTGATAGCTCGCAGCGCCCTCGGTCGTGCCCCAGTTCACAGCCACATGCTCGGTGCTTGTGCCATCACTTGCGAGCACGGTTGTCGGAGC
Source organism: Phycisphaerae bacterium (assembly GCA_016873375.1). GTDB lineage: Bacteria > Planctomycetota > Phycisphaerae > Phycisphaerales > SM1A02 > SYIB01. The sequence continues at coordinate 2,603 of VGXJ01000273.1, read as the reverse complement.
CTCCAACTGTCGGAAGCCTGCGTTCACTGGGCTCAGCAGTCCGACCACCTCGGGCGCCGTGCCTGTGGCGCGCACTCGGTAGTTGTAGGACACGCCGGGAGCCGCAGTCGTGTCGACAAAGCTGAGTCCTGTACCGACCGACTCAAACTCCACCGCAGTCTCGCTCCCCTCTGTACGCAGCACGCGGTATCCGACTGCATTCGCAACCGTTGACCATGTCACCGTCACTCCAGCGGCGGATGTGCCGTCCGATGCGTTGCACGTCACGGGCGCGGCAAGCGGTCGGTGACCCTCGTCGGGCAGCGCAGACAGCGACACGCCGGCAGCCGTTGTTGCTGCAACCGAGTACTGATAAAGCACGCCCGTCACTGCGGACGCATCGTCGTAGCTGCTCACCGGCCCAACCGTTGAAAGATCGGTCATCGTCGACTGACTCAGTCCGCGGCGCACGCGGTAACCCGATGCGCCCGGCACAGGGCTCCAAGACACGCGAACAACGGCCGGCAGCGTTCCATCGGTCGCACTCACCTGCGCGCTCGGCGGCAAGCTGCGGAATCCACTGTTGCCCGTGCTCAGGGCACTCTGTGCAACTTCGGTGCGTGCGCGCACCGTGTAGGTGTAGGCAGTCCCCGCCACGGGAACGCCCGCCGCCACGACATCATCGAACGATGCGCTCGCGACCACCGCAATCGCGGCACTCGTGCCACTTCGGAACACGTCGTATGCCGTCGCACCGAGCACGACGTTCCAACGCACTTCGATTCGGTCGAGAGCCGTACCGTCGCTCGCAAGAACGCCCGTTGGCGCAGCGAGTTGACGGAACCCATCGTTCGGCGCGCTCACCGCCGATGGTCCAGCCGAACCCACTGCACGCACCGTGTAGGTGAACCGTGCGCCTGGCAGCGCGGTGGTGTCGTTGTAGGTGGTTCCCACGACGGCTGTGGCAAGCGGTGCCTCGGAATCGCTTCGGAAGACTTGGTAACTCGCCGCCCCGGTGCTTGCCGTCCACGACAGTGCAACGCGATCAACGAACTGTCCATCGGACGCGTTCACATTTGTGGGTGCCCCGAGCAGACGGAAGCCCCCGTCGCTCACGCTGAACGCACTCAGGCTGCCTGACGGCGCACCCGTTGCCCGCAGGCTGTAGAGGTACGCGGTCCCAGGAATCGCCGTCGAATCGAGGTAGGTGCCGACCGCACCCACCACTGCGATCTGAGCAGGCGTGCCCGTTGATCCTGCGGATGCGAGCGAGCGGAAGAGGCGGTAGCCCGTTGCGCCCGCGGACACGTCCCACGAGATGGCGACACCTGATCCAAGCGTCCCATCCGTTGCGGCCACGCTCGTGGGCGGCGACAACTGTCGGAATCCAGTATTGGACGCACTTGTCGCGGATGGTCCAGCCACACCGATCCCGCGCACCGAGTACGAGTACGTCACCCCTGGGGCAGCGGTCGCATCGCTGAAGGATGTGACACTGCCGACGGACGCCAGCGGCTCAGGCGTCGCACTGCCGACTGCGCGGAACAGTTCGTAACTCGCAGCACCCGCAAGCGCATTCCACGTGACCTGCACATGCTCCGTAAACGAACCATCGGTCGCCTGCACATTGATGGGTGCGGAGAGCTGGCGATGACCGCTGTCAGGCTCGCTCACGATGGACACGCCCGCACTCGTGGATGCAGCGACCGCGTATTGGAAGACGACGCCCGGCGAAGCGCTTGTGTCGTTGTAGGTCGTGACCGCACTCAGGGTGGCGATATCGCTGAACGCACCACCAGCCGCCGCGCGACGAATGCGGTATCCCGTTGCACTCGGCACCGCGTTCCATGTCACCCGCACATGCGCCGTGCTCGTGCCATCCGATGCAGCGACGCTCACCGGCGCAGGCAAACTGCGGTAGCCAGCGTTGCCGATGCTCGCGGCACTCACGCCAACTTGTCCGCGCGCCTTCACCGAATAGGTGTAGGCAACGCCTGCAACAGGTGCCGCGCCTGCGGACACATCATCGAAGGATGTACTTGTGACAGCCGCAATCGCAGCCGTCGTCCCACTGCGGAACACCTGATAATCCACCGCGCCGACCACTGCGTTCCACGACACAGAGATGCGGTCTGTGAACGCACCATCGCTCGCTTGCGCACCCGTCGGCGCGAGCACATTGCGATACCCGACATCCTCCGGACTCGCGGCGGATCCGCCGCTCGAGGCAACTGCTTGCACTCGGTAGCGGTGCAATACGCCAGGCAAAGATGCGCTATCGCTATAGGTAGTGCCACTGATACCCGACTGAATTGGCTCGCTGCCATCATCGCGGAAGACCCGGTAGGAAGTCGCGCCGGTCACCGCGCCCCAAGTCAGAACGACCTTGTCGGTGTGCGTCCCGTCCGTGGCCTGCAGCGAAGCAACTCCCGCAAGCGCGCGGAATCCAGTGTCCGCAGCGCTCGGCGCACTGATGCTTCCAGCAGGTGCACCCGCCGCGCGCACGGTGTACTGACAGAGCATGCCGGGAGCAGCCGTCGTGTCGGTCATCGTGAGCACCGTTCCGACCGATGCGATCTGGGTCGGCGCCCCGAAGGTCGATCCCACTGGCGTCGCACGGAAGA
>VGXJ01000272.1 GCA_016873375.1 Phycisphaerae bacterium | reverse complement strand
GCGCCGACGGTGCTGACTTGGGCATCCCGGTGACCGCATGGGGTGATTGCGGCTGAGCCTGGGACTCGACTGCCGAGGTCGCGCGAGCCCCCCAATCCGAATACTCTGCCGATGTTGTGATTCACCAAAGACGCCCGTTCACACCCAAGTTGCTCGCCGGGTGCTTCGTCATCATGTCTTGGGCCGTCATCCTCTTCGGTCCTTCAGGTGATGTGAACAGCGCCGCGGCGGATCAGAACCATCATCATCTTCCCGTAATCAGGCTGTTCGCGAGCCAACTCCCCTGGCCGGACATTAGGGACTACGAAAGTGCCACGGCTCCACTCTGGCACATCGCCTTGGCAATCCCGGCGCGGCTTGGCGCATCCGATGTCTTGCTGCGTCTCCTGACGGCACTGTCCGGGGGAATCCTCGTCCTGGTGGTCGCCATGGGGGCAAGGCGGTTTTCGCTTGGGCAAGCGACAGCGCTGATGGCACTGCCTTTGGCGCTCAATCCTTATGTGCTGTACTCGTCGATGTGGATCACCACAGATGTGCCCGCGCTCACCGTGGTTGCCTTGGCCATGCTGTCGTGCTACGCCTCTCGACGCTGGAGTGGAATCCCCCTAGCCATTGCTGTCGCGATCCGGCAGACGAGCGTGTGGGCCCTGCCTGCGCTTGCCGTCCTGTCGGCACAGCGATCGAGGGAGCGCGGCGGTACGGCGAAGGCCGTGCTGCTCTCCCAAGCCTTGGCGCTTCTGCCTGCCGTCGTGATGCTGGGGCTGCTGGCGTTTCAGTGGCAAGGGCTCATGCCACCGCGATACCGCAACATCCATGACCGAGGATTGAATCTTGCCACGCCAGCCTTCTCGCTGGCCATGGTTGCAGTGTGGGGTGTTCCGCTGCTGGCGTGTGCGTGGTCGGAGCTCGCTCGCTTGTCAAGAGCCGCTGTCGTCGCGGCTGGCGCAGTAGGCCTGACCCTGGCGCTGTCAGTCCCCACTTCAGTCAACTTCGACGCCGGGCGATGGAGTGGCCCGATCTGGACGATTGCGGATCAACTTCCGGTGATCCTTGAGCGATCGCTGCTGATCACTGTTCTTGCGCCGATTGGAGCGATCTCGCTTTTGATGCTGGTATCGAGGGCCATTCAAGCGGGCCAGGGCCTTGCGGGAGTCACCCTTGGCCTGGGAGTGATCGGCATGATCGCGGTGAACTCTGTCAACACCCAATGCTGGGAACGCTATGCGGATCCTCCGCTGCTGCTCCTGCTGCCCTGGTTGGCGTCCGCAGGCATCCCGGGCTCGAGCATCCGTTCGAGAACCCAACTGGTTCGGGGTGTCGTCATCCTGTCGATCGCGCAATTGCTGATGAGCGCCACCATGATCGCAGTACCGATAGCCCGAGGTGTCGTGATTCCACAGAACTGATGCATCGGCCCTTGGGCCGACCGAAGCACCCTGAGCATTCGTCCTTGGAGTTCATTCAGTCCCGTGCTAAATTGAGTCGATGTTCCGGGCCACTGCCATCGTCACGATCCTGTCCGCGACCAGCGCCTCGCTCGCCGCTGAGCGCGCTTTCGACTGCGAGTTCAATGCCTCGAGCGTGATCAACGCGGACGCGGGCATCAGCCTGCCGCTGGTCGGCAGCTGGATCGGTGATTTTGATGCCACGACAAACCCGACCGGCACGCAGACGCGACCGGGCATTTTCGGCGGCAGCGGCAACGTGGCGATTCCCTTCGCATCTGTCGTCAATCCTGCCGTGGTCGCCGATGGCGCGATCCCGACCGGTGGATTCGGCCTGCGGTACGACGATGTCACCGGCGTGATGACGGTCGATGACTTCTCGCTCGATCTCTTCGGCAAGGATGCTGCCGACCTGGTCACGAACCTCACGCTCGCTTACTCGACGTTTCGTACGCTCAGCCCCAACTCGATCTACATCGGCGTCAATGGTCTGACGATTCCGCTGCCTATCGGTGAACTCTCGAAGATCGCCGCCGCACAGACTGGACCTGCCGGTGGCATCGCCGTGCCGCAGGGCGATGGCACGAGCACCTTCGCGATCGTGGTGCCCTGTGACTTCACGCTCCAGGCTTCGGTCGTGGGGCAGTCGTTCGATCAAGTGATCCCTGCGGCTTTCGTGCTTGCGGGCCGCATCGAATCCACGGCCGGTAGCGTGGTGATCACGACGACGGTGGCCTTCGAGCAGTCGATCGAGATTCCCGTCGGTCTTCCAGCGCTCGAGTCGCAGCCCTTCGGCCTGCCGACGATCCTTCCGCCGGGCTCGACCGCAAACCTGCTCATCACGGGTCAGTTCGGGGCCGGCAGCGCATCGATCGCCTTCGATGGCACGCTCGTGGCGATCGGCTCGCCCCAGGCCGTGCCCGGCGACATGAATGCCGATGGCCTGGTCAATGGATTGGACATCGGTGCGCTGCTCCGTGTGTGGGGCCAACCCCACCCGGTGGCTGACTTCAACAGCGATGGCACCGTTGACGGTCGGGACTTGGCGTACATGCTTGGGCACTGGACCAACTGAGGCTGCCCGGGCAGGATCCCGCCGCTGACGGTGGGCGTAGAGTGCTCGCGTGCAGACTGAATCGACAGGATCTGGGCCACATCGGCCACGCGGCCTTGGCTCTAGGAGCATGATCGTGGCCGTCATCAGTCTGGTCGCAATGACCGTACTCGGCCTGACCTGGATCTTCGCGGGCGCAGTCGGCTCGGTCGCACAGTCTGCGGCAGATGCCGCAGGTCGCCTGGCCGGGGCCTTCAAGCCGCAGGTGAACATCTCGACCACGGTGCGGGCAGCGGTGGGCAACCTCGACCCACAGCTGCGGCTCAAGGTCGCCGAGCGCGAACTCGAGGTGAC
>VGXJ01000271.1 GCA_016873375.1 Phycisphaerae bacterium | reverse complement strand
GCAGTGCCTTCCAAATCCTCGGCGGTCTTCGGCGGCAAGGGAACCGGAATCAGATTCCCCAAGCCACGGCCCAACTTTCGCGCCATCTTCGGCGCACGATCTCCACCTTCAATCGACATGTGTGCCTCCTTGCAGAGACGGAATGTAGCGTTGGAGGTGGACACTCCTCAACAATCCAGCGCATATTCTGTGTCCTATTATAGGACTTATTTGGCTCGGAATTCCCGACCTGCGCCTACCGATTCGGCCGATGATCTTCGCGATGCGCCCGACTGATCCAACCATCCTCGCTCGCCGCGATGCAACCACCTATGTGCTGAAGGTCGTCCCCAGCGTGATCGACAGCGATCTCGCCACGGTCCTGCGGAACGACATTGAGCAAGCCATGAAGCGACGCCCCAAGGAACTTGGTGACGTGGTCCTCGAGGTCGGCTCCGTGACGGCGATGTGCAGCAGCGGCTTCGAAGCGCTGCTGCTGCTCTATCGGCTCTGCAAGGATGGAGCGCTGCCGCTCAAGCTCCGCGGCCCGAAGCCCGAGTACCACCAGCTGCTTCAACGCATGGGGTTCACGCGGCTGTTCGCGATCGATCCCTAAAGTTTCGCAACTGATTTTGATTAGAATAGAACTGGCTCGCCCAGCGCGGGCGCATGCACGGTCGTGCCGTTCGAGGCGAGCGCGGCGCTGAACCCGCCGCGCGCATCGGCGATGCCGTGATTGAGCACGACTCGTGCCGGCCGCTGCGGGAACCCGGCAATCCACCGGAGCAAGTCTTCACGGTCACCGTGACCGCTCACGCCCTCGACGCGCTCAATCCTGCAACAAACGCGGCGCTCATGGCCATTCACCCGAACGCGCGTGGCACCTTCAAGCAATGCACGGCCCAGGGATCCTTCCAGCTGGAATCCCGTGAAGACCACGGTCGTTCGTTCATCCTCAAGGTGATCGAGCAAGTGGCGCACGATCGGCCCGGCATCGCAGAAGCCGGAACCGGCGAGGATCGCACAGCCGCCGCGGATCGCGCGAAGGTCCTCGCTCTGCGATCGGCTCGTCAGCCTGTGCAGCTGCGGGAACTCGAGTGGTGATTCGCCGCGCAGCATCATGCGCTGCGGCCCTGGCGCGAGCAGCCGCGGGTGCCGCTCGAGCACCGTCGCACCGTGAACCGCCATGCCACTGTCGAGATAGACCTGGAACCCGTCGAGCACACCTTCGCGTGAGAGCCTTGCGAAGTGCTGCTGCAGTTGCTGCGCGCGACCGAGCGCAAACACCGGGAACAGCAGCCTGCGCCCATTCGCCACGGCATCATGCACGACCGCGTCAAAGGTCCGCACGGCATCCTGCTCCCGCAACGAGCGATGCCCATTGGTGCATTCCATCACCACCAGGTCCGGCGCGCACTCAGGCCATTGATGCGCCGCCAGCAGGGGATTGTTGAATGGCCCGATGTCGCCTGAGCACAGCACGCGACGGCGTGCCCCGGCATGCTCGAGCTCCAACTCCACGCTCGCCGCACCGACCACATGGCAGGCGTGATGCAATCGGACTCGCATCCCGCCAGGCAATTCATGCCACGCCGACCAGGGGATCGCCCGCACCATCTTGGCCACCCGGTCGGCATCGCGATGCCCGAACAGAACCACGGGCGGCACGTCGCGCGCACGGCTCGACTGCACCAGGTGCGCGGGTTCGAGGACCTCGAAACTCGGCGCGGTTCCCGCGCCATGTTCCTCAATCCGGACGAACTGCAGGGTCGCGCTCGATCGGAGCACCCGCGGCAAGAGCTCGCTCGTGGCATCGCTCACGATGATCGGACCATTGAAGCCCAGTCGTGACAGCATGCCCAGTCGCCCGCAGTGATCGACATGTGCGTGGGTGAGCACGACGGCATCAAGCTTTGCGAAATCGATCGGCGGGGGCTCAGCATTGCGCAGCTCCTGCTCTGGTGCACCCTGGAACATGCCGAAATCGACCAGGACTCGCGAGAACGTGGACTCGACCAGCGTGCAGGATCCCGTGACTTCGCCCGCGGCTCCGAACAGCGTGACCGTGGGTGATGTCGTCATCGGGGCAAGGCTAGCCCCGGGCTACGATCCCCGCATGGCACGACCCATGCGATCGACCACCTCGATGACGGTGCTCCGCTTTGCCGGCTTCCTCGCCACGACCGCGCTCACCACGACCGCGCTCAGCGAGAAGGCAGTCGCCACCACAGCGCCGCTGCTGCACGCGGCATGCACTGCACCAACGGCATGCAACGATGCCGAACGCCTGCCGCAGCCTGCGCTCAAGCCTCTTTTCCCCGAGCGATCGATCAAGGGATGGCACATCGTCGGCGGCCTCGCCAAGTTCACCATGCAGGATGGCGTGCTCACGGGCAGCGGCACGGACACGCGCAACGCCTTCCTCGTCAGCCCACGCAACTATGGCGACTTCGTGCTCGACCTCGAATTCCGAATCGAGGAGGGCAACTCAGGGATTCAGATCCGCAGCCAGGTGCGCGAGGACGAGGGCACCGGGTCGCTTGTCGGCTACCAAGTCGAGATCGACCCCACGCCTCGTGCGTGGAGCGGCGGCATCTACGACGAGGGCCGTCGCGGATGGCTCTTTGACCTCAAGGACAACGAAGCGGCACGGAACGCCTTCAAGGCAGGGGAGTGGAATCGATACGTCATCGAATGCCGCGGTCCCTGGTTCCGCACCTGGGTCAACGGCGTACCCGCCGCCAATGGCGTGGACATCATGGATGAGGACGGGCGCATCGCCTTCCAGGTCCACTCCGGCAGAACCACCATCCAGTGGCGCCGCGTGATGATCGCGGAACTGCCTCCACCGAAGGTCGTGCGGATGTTCGATGGCGGGGC
>VGXJ01000270.1 GCA_016873375.1 Phycisphaerae bacterium | reverse complement strand
CACGAACCTCATCGATGCCCGTCGCGCCGCCAAGCTCCGCGCCGAGGCCGCTCCCATGATCGATGACCAGGGCACTGCCATTCCCATGGTCGAAGTCGTCCCTGATCCATGCGCTGCCGCACCCGGCGCCGACATGATCGATCCAGCGCATCATGTGCTGCTCGTCCGCGTCCTGACGCGTGGGATCGATCTTCTCTCCCCGGATTGCCGCCAGGCGATCGCGCTCTCGCTCCAGGGGCGCGCAGCACCTCAGATCGGCGCCATCATGGGACGCACGCCTGAGTCGGTTCGCCAACTGCTTTCACGCGGCATCCGCTCGCTGCGCACGATCGTCACGAACGAACTCGAGGCTGCCGGCATCCCAGTCACGGACATCAATTTTGCACACCTTCAGTGCCTCGCTGAACTCACCGCCAAGCGCCTAGCGACGTAATCCCGTTCATCGCTCGTGTCCCTTGGCCAGCATGCGTGCGCTGCGTGCAATCTCTTGGCGCCATGCCACCGGCTTGATCAGGCGCACCTTGCCACCCAGCGCCTGTACGCGCCGCATGACCTCGATCTTGCTGCTGGTGCGAAAGCGCACACGCACGGTCATCCCCGTGCCGTGGCCCGTCAGGGCGACCTGCTGGTCAGGGTGCCACAGTTCGCCGACCGCGAGCGTCAGGTCGATCGCGTCGTACTCGAGCTCGACGGCCTCGGTCGGCCCTTGCTGCACGAAGCCACCCACCGAAGCCTTCACGAGTTCGCGCAGCGAAAGTCCGTCGGGCACGCGGAACACGCCGTCGAGCACGCGAACCGACAGGATGCGCTGCATGGCGAACGAGCGCAGCACTGGCCGCTTGCGCAATGACTCGCTCCACTGCACCGCCGTGCCCGATTCGACATCGGGATCGCGAAGATTGCCGATCTTGTGCACGAGCAGGTACGCACCACCGGGCCGCAGCACGATCCCCAAGGGCAGCACGACCTGCTGCTGATCGAGCTTGCCCTTGCTCGCATTCAGGTATTCGACCACCAGCGGCTTGCTCTCGCGCGCCGCCAAGAGCGCATCGCGCCAGACCGCAGCGGACACATCGTTCCATGCCGACTGCCGCAGGATCGACTCATCGAGCGAACGGCGCAGGGCGCTCGACGAACCTGCATCGAGCGCAGCATCATCGTCATCCTCGTCGGTCCATTCCTCTGCCGCGCCTTCGCTGCGCACGCCCGGTGCAAAGTCGGCGATGAAGAGCACCTTGTTCAACCGCACGGCCTCGGCCATGGCGCCACCGTGCATGCCGTGCCTGGCGACCGTCTTCACCCGCTTGAGCTCCGCGCCGAAGAGCGCTTCCATTTCCTCATGCCACGGCGTGCCTCGCAGCGCCCAACCCAGCTTGCGTAGCACGACCAGGAGCTGTTCCGGGATCTGCGATTCAAGCGTTCCGTCCCGTCGCGGCTTGACCATGGTCCAGCCCTTGCCACGCACCATCTTCACATGGTCACCCTGCGTGCGCAGGTCATTGAGGTACCGCACGATCGTGCGCCGGCTCAGGCCGAGCTCCACCTGCAGCGCCGCCATCGAACGGTGCTTGCCTAGGTCGCGGGCATCCAGGAGCGCTTTCCGAAGTGCCGAGAGCTTCGCCGTCTTGAGGGCCATGGCGCGAGGCTAGTGATCCCACGCGTGACTGCAAGCCTTCACCGAAGAATCTCCGTTCGACCGTCGTGATCGTCGCTCCTAGACTCCAGCCGTGTCACGCGGTGATGTTTCATCCGTTCCGAAAGGCATGGTGGGCCGAGCCGTCCCCATCCTCCGTGCCGATTGGGAACGCCTGGCGCAGCAGCGCGTCAGCCACTGGTGGCGTGCGTGTGAACAGGCTCTGGGCAAGCCGATTGGTCCTGAACCGAGCGTCGAATTGAGCACTCGGCTTCGCACGACCGCCGGCCTGGCCATGCCCGCCCGTCGCCACATCAAGCTCTCGTTCCACATGTTCCGCCACGAGGGCTTGGAGCGCTTCGACAGCACCATAGCGCACGAGGTGGCGCATGTGGCCTGCGACCTCCATCATCGGCGATCGTGCCATCACGATCATCGCTGGCAGCGACTCATGCGCCAGCTCGGCCTGTCGGCGGAGCGCTGTCACGACTACGACAGCGTGCAGCGCAAGCCGGGCACGGAAGTGGTGTGTCCAGGCTGTGCAAAGCGGATCCGTCTCGGGCCGATCCAGTGGAAGCGCTTCATGCTTGCACAGGCTCGGTTCCAGTGCACGGCCTGCAACACGGAGCTCGTCCGGCCGGTCCAAGAATCCAATCGGAATGGCGCAGACCGATGGCCCAAGCATGGCAGCCTGCACGCAGCCACTCTGCGAGCACTCCTTCTTTGGAGCCGCTGGATTGACCGAGTTTCGCAACCATAACTTTGCCTGAAAGAGCGCCCAAGACTCACTTCTGATCAAGGAGTGATCTTCGTAAGCGCCCCGATTCAAACAATTTCTTTGCAACTCAGTTCCGATGGTCTACCTTCACTCCATCAGCAAGGCGCCTGTGCCGTGAGGAGGCTTGTGGTGTACCGAACTCTGCCGCTTATCGTCGCATTCTTTGTCACTTCGGCGGTCATCGCCCAAGATGGCGGTCTCTCGGGGCCGATCTGGGGCGAGGGGCCCGAATCCACCGGCTCAGGTGGAAGCGGTGACGCCGGCAACGATGCCAAGACTGCACAGCAGATCGCCGCCCCGAGTGCCGGAAGCAGCGGTACCACGGCTACCAAGGTCAGTGGCAGGATCTCAAGCACGACAGGAGTCCTCGTAACCGACACCGTCGACCTGTTTGAGATCCGCATCTCGGCACCGAATGTGTTCGAGATCAACACGATTGGCTCGACGTTCGACACGGTGCTGTTCCTGTTCCGC
>VGXJ01000269.1 GCA_016873375.1 Phycisphaerae bacterium | reverse complement strand
CCCACCGGCAGCGCCTCGTTCCAGGAACGAGCGGGCTGGTCGAACCAGATCACCGCACCGTCGGGTGCAGGCTGCGAGGATCGCTCGATGGCTGGGACTGCAGCCGCCGCGGCCTCGGGCTTGGAGGCCGCCGGCGCCGGATCCTGCGCACGAGCGCCCGCTGCCTGCAGCACGAGAAGAAGGATCGATGCCGCGATCGTGAACCGCATGGACCTAGCGTAGCCGTCGTGCCAGCGCACGAGACACGCCGACCAGCAACGCGCTCATCAGGAGCACGCTCAGGGCCGAGATGAGCCACGTGAAGCGCAGGATCTGCAGCATGCGCGCGAGCGTGGGCTGCAACGCACCGAGTCCTTCGGTGTTGGCGGCCACGAACGCTCCCGCCCACGCCAGGCACAAGACGACCGAGAGCCCCGCCGCACCCACCGTCAACGTGTATCGCCATGGCCAACGAAGCCCCGTCGCCAGCCGCAGCGCCGCCACCATGAGCACGACCAGCGAGCCCGCGGGCATCAAGATGCCGATGGACGTCAGGCTCAGGACCGCCCATGGCTTCGCGAGCATCGCGCTGATCGCCGGGGTCGCGAACCACTCCGCCCTCACCAGCTCGGCCAGGCGGACCAGGCTCATCACAAGCGTCACCCAACAGACCAGCCGCATCCATCGACCATGGAGCAGGGGCCGCAGGCCAAGCACGGCCACCCACGGAACGATGCCGTCAGACACCAGATACAGGAATATGAAAGCCGACAGCAAAGACCGCAACGCCAAGGACAGCATGGACGGCACGAGGATCCACACGGCCGAGGCGACCATCAGCGCGATCGCGCACCACCGGATGCGTGCGAGCATCCCCACGGCCGCTGACGCGTCGAACGCATCGATCCGCGTCGCACGCGACCAGCGCTCCCATGCCTCCGTGCGGGGCGCACCGCATTCGGAGCAGAGCGCCGTCTCCGGCGCGATCGGGTAGCCGCAGGTCCAGCAGCGTGCTGGCCCGGCGACCGGCCGTTCATCCACGCGACTTCGACGCCTTCATCGTGACGTCGACCTCGATTTCCTTGCCATCACGCCGAAGCTTGATCTTGACCTTGTCGCCGGGCGCGTGCTTGCGCAGCTGGTCCATCATGTCGCCGGCGCCCTCGAGGAGTTCGCCGTTCCAGGCCAGGAGCACATCGCCCTTCTTGATGCCCGCCTCGGCGGCGCTCGTGCCATCGCTCACCGCTTCGACGACCACGCCGCTCTGGCCGGTCTCGCCGTAACCAGGCGACACGCCTAGCCGCACCTTGGCATAGCCGCGGTCCTGGCCGGAGCCCGCTGCCTTGCCTTCGAATTCAAGCTTGGTCTCACTCACCAGGCCCTGCGTGATCGCCTCGGTGAGCGTGATGACCTTGACTGCACCGCCTGGGTTGACGGTCCATCCATGATCGCCGGGCTTGTGATAGATGTCGTGCAGGCCCGTGAAGAAGAAGAGCACGGGGATGCCTGCGCTGTAAAAGCTCGCATGGTCGCTCGGTCCGCGGCCGCTTGGATCGGAGCGGATCGTCAAGCCGCTGGCCTCGAAGCGCGGACGAAGCCACTCCTTGAAGCCCTTCGCGCTGCCCACGCCACCCACGACAAGCTCGTCATTGCGCAGTCGGCCGACCATGTCAAGGTTGACCATCGCGTTGATGGACTCCTGCTTGAGCGTGGGGTGCTCGGTCCAGTGACGGCTGCCATCCAGGCCGATCTCCTCTGCACTGAAGGCCATGAAGAGGATGCTTCGGCGATCCTTGGGCGCATCGTCGGACCCGTACCAATCCGCCATCAGGCGGGTCATGCAGAGCATGGCTCCCGTGCCGCTGGCGTTGTCGTCGGCACCCGGGTGAAGCTTGCCACGATTGCGTGGTTCGGCACCGTAAGCGCCGAACCCGACATGGTCGTAGTGACTCCCCACGATGACCCACTCCTCGGCGAGCGATCCGGCACCACGCAGCACGCCGCCAATGTTGTCGGTCGCGATGGTGCCGGCCGTCAACTCGGCCTTGAGCGTCACCTGCACGGAATCCTTGAGCGGCACGGTGGTGACCGAACCTTCATCGGCCTTCTGTCGCCACTCCGCCAGCGAGCGCCCATCGGGATCGGCCTGCTGGATCAGTGCATCCATGGACTCGATGCTGAGCTGCACTGCGGGAATCGAGAGACGATCGCCGAAACGGCTCGTGGCGGTCGACTCAAGCCCGCGGCGGGCATCGCGCGCATCGGGCGGCGTGACCATGATCACGCCCACGGCGCCGCGCTTGGCAAGCGCTTCGAGCTTCGGTGCGGCCGCGCTGAACTCGCTCCATCGCCTCTCGCTCCAGCGGCTGACGCCCTCCTGGTTGATCGGCTCGTAGCGGAAGAAGACTGCGATGCGGCCCTTGAGGTCCTCGCCATCCTCCCTGAAGCTGGTGTAGCCATCCTTGCCCGACTCGATCGCATAGCCAGCGAAGGCCAGCGGAGCCGTGACGCTCGCGCTGCCGCTTGAACCAAGCACCACGAAGTCGTCCCCGGACTTGAGCGCGCGATCACCGATCGCGAAGGCACTGTCGATCACCTTGGGGCCAGCACCCGGCAGCTCGAAGGTCTGTCGGTAGGTTGTGCGCTCGCTGTCGCCCTCCTTTGCCGGGAAGCCTGGTTCGAGTCCCGCCTGGCGCATCCAGAACTCGACATAGTTGGCTGCGGCAGCGATGCCGTCGGAACCCGGGGCTCGGCCCTCGAAGTACGGATTCGAGAGGGTCATGACATGCTGGTACCACTGCTGGCCGACCGGCCCCATGGCTGCCAGTTGTCCCGCGATGTCAGGATCCGTGCCCGTGTCCTTGGGCTTGTAATCGAAGACACTGACCGTGCCTTCGATGATGGTGCCCTTCTTGGG
>VGXJ01000268.1 GCA_016873375.1 Phycisphaerae bacterium | reverse complement strand
GATGCCGCCGACGGCGGCGTCAACGACTTTCTCTGCAGCGTGGTCGGCGAAGGGCAGTCGACGCCCCTCGAACCCGCCGCAGCCACGCCCGACGGCCAGTCGCACCGGGTCACCGTGCATGTGCCGCCGGACCAGGTCGACGCCGTGCGAGCCGCCATGGCGCGAGCCGGGGCCGGCACGATCGGCGAGTACACGCACTGCTCGTTCGAAGTCGTGGGCAGCGGCACCTTCATGCCCGGCAACCGCGCCCGGCCCCGCGTTGGGTCACGCGGCTCGCTCGAGCGTGTGGCCGAATGCCGGCTTGAACAGGTCTGCGGCGCGGCCAACTTGGCCGCCGTCGTCGCCGCGATCCGTGCATCGCATCCCTACGAGGAACCTGCATTCACGATCGAGGCCCTCACGCCCGTTCCAATGCCGCGTGCCGGCCAAGGTCGTCTCATGCGGCTGCGCACTCCGATGACGACGCGCTCGATCGCTCGCGCGCTTGCGGCCGGCCTGCGGCTGAGGCACATCGAGCTCGTGGGCGATGCATCGCAGCGCCACGCGGTGATCGGCCTGTGCGCAGGCAGCGGGGGCGAACTTATCGCCGGTGCGCGCCGCCAAGGTGCCACGCTGTTCATCACTGGCGAACTCAAGCACCACGACCGGCTCGACGCCGCTGCACACGGCACGAGCGTGCTGCTGTGCGGTCACACCGAGACCGAGCGCCCGTACCTGCGTGTGCTCGCACGGCGCCTCCAGCGCCTGCTTCCCGGACTCAAGGTTTCGGTCTCGAAGGCCGATCGGCCACCGGCGCGACTGCTGGAGGTTTGAGAACCCCCCGATCTCCTCGGGGCCTCAGCGCCTCGTCCGGGCAAGCATCGCCGCACCGAGAACGCCGGCCTTGTCCTCGAGTTGGGTGATCAGCACATCCACCTTGCGCAGAGTCGACGGGAAGACATGCGCCGCGATGCTCTCGCGGACCTTGGCGGCATAGGGCTTGCCGAGCGCCTCGACGACGCCGCCGCCGAGCACCACCGTCTTGAGGCTCAGGACCGTGAGCTGGTTGGCGATCGCCAAGCCAAGCAGCTCCGCGCTCGCATCGACCACACGCGTGGTGAGTTCGTCGCCCTCGACATAGAGGTCGTGGATCGCACCTGAGCCCAGCGGTCCATCCTCCTTCTCGGCACGCACCTTGTGGAACCGGCTCGAGGGATAGAAGCCCGCGATCGTCTCCATGCTGCGCACGATCGCCGTGCGGCTGCAGAACTCCTCGACCGTCCGGTGCCCGGGTGCACCGCCCGGCTGCAGGATCACCTGGCCGATTTCGCCGGCCGTGAAGAGCGGGCCCCGCCAGAGGCCGCCGTTGAGGACCAACCCGCCGCCAACGCCCGTGCCCACCCACACCGCGAGGAGGTCGCCCTTGCCCACGCCCGCACCGAGCGTCGCCTCGCCCCACGCTGCCACGTTCACGTCGTTGTCGACGACGACCGGTACGCGCAGGCGCTGCTGCAAGAGGTCGCGCAGCGGCACGTTCTTCCAGCCGAGGTTGCCGGCGTTGATCACCACGCCGTGGTCGAAGTCGATCGCGCTCGGTGCACCGATGCCGACGGCCGCGAGCTCGGCCGGTTCAATGGCGGCCTCGGTGCAAGCGCGCGCCAGACCCTCGACGATCCGGTCCAGCACCACATCCTTGCCTTCGTGCGCCTTCGTCTTGCGCTTGCACGTGCCGATGATTCGGCCCTTGGGATCGACGATCCCGATGCTCATGTTGGTGCCGCCCAGATCGATGCCGGCGACGAGCGTTGGTTCTACGGTGGTCCTGCGCGCCATGCGAGGGAATCTAGCGGCTCAGCCGGGGATGGATGCGCCCTCGCCCTGCAGGCCGCTGCGACCCGACACCTTCCGTATCCAGCCGCCAATGGAGTCAGCCACCAGCAGCTGCGCGGGCAGGAGCAGCAGCGTGAGCATGGTCGCGCTCAGCAGGCCGAAGCACAGGCTGATCGCCATCGGGATCAGGAATCGGGCCTGGAAGCTCTGCTCCAGCATCAGCGGCGCAAGCCCGAAGACCGTCGTGATGCTCGTCAGCAGGATGGCGCGCAGGCGCATGGTTCCGGCGTCGATCAGGGCATCATGCAGCACCATGCCCTTGGTGCGCAGCTCGTTCACGAACTCAACGAGCACCAACGCATTGTTCACCACGACTCCGGACAGCGCCACGATGCCGATCAGGCTCAGGAAGGTGAGCTCATAGCCCATGATCGCGTGGCCCCACACCGCACCGATGACGCCGAAGGGGATCGTGGCCATGACGGCAAAGGGTTGGATGAACGATCCGAAGAGCCAGCACAGGATGGCGTAGATGAGCAGGAACGCGGTGAGTGCCGCGCGCGGCAATGTGCTGAAGGCGTCCGTAAGGTCCTTCTGGCGGCCGCCCTCCCGCACCACGAGCCCGGGCGTGTCCGCAACGATCGATGCGAGCGCGGGCGCGAGCGCTTCGACCACTTGCTCGGGAATCACGCCCTCGCGCACGTCGCCAGTCACCGTCACGGTGCGCATGCGATTGGTGCGACGGATCTGCGCGTACCCCACGCCTTCGCGAACCGTCGCCACTTCCGCCAGCGGGACGGGGAGCCCCGATGGTGCAACCACCCAGAGATCCTGCGTGAAGGTCGGCGTGGAGCGGGTGGATGCATCGAGCCGTACGCGCACATCCACATCCTCGCGATCGGCCGTGAAGACATGGGCGTCAAGCCCATAGACCGCGCCGCGCACCTGCTGCGCGAGCTCGATCGGCGTGAAGCCGAGTGCCGCCGCGCTGGGCTTGAGTTCCACCTGGATCTCGGGCGCCGCCGAGAGGTTGTCGTCGTTGATCGAGACGATGCCGTCGATCCCCTTCATGGCCAGCTTGATGCGGTCGA
>VGXJ01000267.1 GCA_016873375.1 Phycisphaerae bacterium | reverse complement strand
AGCTCATCGGACTCCGTCGAGACGATCGGAAAGGCGATGTAGCCCGCGATCGTCACCCACTTGCCATGCAGCATCGCGAGGCGCTGTGGGATGATCTTCTCGCTGAGCCGGGGGACATAGGTGTTCGAGCTGCTCTGCAGGAGGTCCCACGACACTTCGTAGGGATCCTCCTTGGTTCCAGAGCCACGGATGATGAAGTTGCCGTCGGCGATGATCTCGCCATCCTCCCGCTTCAGCATGCCCGCCTTGACCGTGGCGTCCTCGATGCGCGCGTCGAGCCCCACTGACAGCCCACCCTCCGGCGCCTTCTCGGGCTCGCGTGCCGGTGCGTTCGCCGCTGCCGTGGCCTCGGCTGCCGTGGCGGCTTCGCGAGCGGCTGGCGTCGAGCCGCCGCGCATGGGCAGCTCGATCGATCGCCCGACGGTGTTGACGGCAGCCATCTCCGGCGGCGCGTCGCGGTCCTCTGGCGCGATGACGATCCACGCACCGGCGACGATCAGGAGTGCGAGCAGCGTCCAGAAGAGCTTCATGGTTGGACTCGTGGTTCAGCCCAGGGGGCGCAGGCCCTGGACGACGGCTGTGCGATAGGCGCGCAGGGCCGGGACGATGCCCGCCGCGCAGGCGAGGAAGGTGGCCGCGGCCGTGCAGAGCACGATGGTGCGCAGGTCCATGCTCGGATCGATCACCAAGCCCACGCGTCGCTGCAGCTCGGCACTGGCGACCGTACCGAAGACGGCTGCAAGCGCGATGCCGAGCCCCGAACCGAGCAGCCCGATGATCGCGCTCTCGGCGAGCACGAGCCCGAAGACCCTGCCTTGGCTCGCTCCGAGCACGCGCAGGATCGCGACCTGCCGACGGCGCAAGTCCATGCTGTTGTAGAGGGCCAGCATCACGCTGAGCGCACCCGCGACCATGACGGCGATCGCCATGGCGATGAAGAGCGTGTCGACGCCGCTGACGATTTCGAAGAGCCGCCCGACTTGCTGCGCTGGCTGCGCGACCGTGAACGGGAACTGCCGGCGCAAGAGGTCGAAGGCGACCGGAAGGGCGCTGCTGACCTGCTCGCCGGGGCGCGTCGGCACGCGGAGCAGGATGCCGGTGATGAGCTTCTCGCTGTCGCGCAGATCTTCCGGATCGACATGCAGGTGGCCGTGGTCATCCTCGCCGGGGTTGGCGGCGTTGGCTTCCTTCAGGCGCGATTCCTCGGCGTGGACGCACCAACTGGTCTCGAGACTCGTGAAGATCGCGCGGTCGTGGGCACTGCCGGTGGGAGCAAGGATCCCCACGACCTCGACCGGGTGATCCTCGTGCTCATGTGCGGCTGCTCCGCTGGCCGTGCCCATGCCGTGCGCGAGCACCAGTTCGGAGCCGACCTTGAGCCCGTGCATCCGCGCGGCCTCGGCACCGACGACCGCTTCGTAGGGCGCCTCGAAGGCCTTGCCCGCGACGAAGGTCCACGGCTGGCCGAGCACGGGCTCGAAGTTCGTGAAGAACTCCTTGCTCGTCGCCATGACGGGCGAACCGCGGAAGCTGTCGCCCAGCTGCGTGGGGATTGTCCACGACCACGGGAACGCCTCGCGGATCTTCATGTACGCGGCCCAGTCGATCGGTTGCGACGGAGCGTTGGCATAGAACACGCCATTCAGGACGGCGACCAGAGGGCTGGTGTCGGCGCTCACGAGCAGGTGGGCGTTGCCGGTGCCGCGCCGGAACGCCGCGCGCCCCGCATCGCGCATGGCCAGAAGCACCAGCAGCAGCGCCACGCTGACGGCAACCATGGTCACGGTCACGGTGGTCGAGAAGCGGCGCAGCGAGAGGCTGCGCAGAACGATCGTGAAGTCGGTCATCGTGCTGCCTCCACGGTGCCAAGGTCGATCACGCGACTGAAGTGCTCGCGCAGCGAGGGATCGTGGCTCGTGCAGAGCAGCGCCGCTCCGTGATCCCGGCATGCACGCTGCAGGAGCCCGATGGCCGCGGCGGCATTCGCCGGGTCGAGGCTTGCCGTGGGTTCGTCTGCGAGGACCAAGGTGGGCCGGCAGGCGAGCGCACGGGCCACTGCAACACGCTGCTGCTGACCAACGCTCATGGTCTCGACGGACTGCTCGGGCCGGTCGATGCCGAGCTCCGACAGCAGTGCACGCGCCCGCGCCTCGTGGGTCGCCTCGGGCACCGAACTGAACATCATCGCGACCATCAGGTTCTCGATCGCGGAGAAGCCGTGCAGCAGGTTGAAGGTCTGGAAGACCATGCCGATCGAGGCGCCTCGGAACGCATCTCGCGCAGCGCCCCGAAGCGAACTGATCGGCATGTCGGCGATGGCGATGGATCCCGCGTCAGGATCCTCGAGTCCGGCGATCAGGTGCAGAAGGGTGCTCTTGCCGCCACCGGACGGGGCAACGAGCAGGGCCTGTTCACCCTGGGAGAGCGAGAGCGATGGAATGGAGAGCCTGAAACCGCCCGCTCGGACGAGTTCAAGGCCTTGGATGGCGAGTGCATTCACGGGACAGCAATGGTAGCGGTCTAGCCGACATCAGCCAGCCCAAGTGCATCGCCGTAGGTCGACATGAGCTTTCGGCGCAGGCGCGCGTCATCGGGATCGGAGAGCGTGGGCGAGGCATCGATCGCGCGCTGGGCCTCGTCTCGAGCAGCAAGCAGGAGGGCCGTGTCGCGCGTCAGATCGGCCACTCGCAGGGGCGGTAGTCCGCTTTGCCGCGTCCCGAAGAACTCGCCCGGGCCTCGAAGCTTCAGGTCTTCCTCGGCGATCGCGAATCCGTCGGTCGTGCTCGACATGGCTTTGAGCCGACGCTCGCCATCATCGGCCGTGGGATCGCCGATCAGCACGCACAGGCTTGCCTTGGATCCGCGTCCGACCCGTCCGCGCAACTGATGGAGCTGCGCGAGCCCGAATCGCTC
>VGXJ01000266.1 GCA_016873375.1 Phycisphaerae bacterium | reverse complement strand
CCATGTGGGAGTCGTTGGGCGTGCAGATGTCGACCGCATCGATGTCATCACGCGCCACGAGCCTGCGCCAGTCGGTCTCGACATGCGGGCACTGCCACGCAGCGGCGAACTCGCGCACCTTCTCCCCGTTGCGGCCGCAGACGGCCTGCAGGACGGGCCGGCGGCCCGTGCGGAAGAAGTGCCCGGCCTGGTGAATCGCGTTCGCATGCGCGCGACCCATGAATCCGTAGCCGATCAGGCCGATGCGAAGGATCCCGGGTTCGCGGACGCTGACTCTCGGAGTCGGCGATGCCGGGGTGCCCTTGGTCTTGGTGGTCTGCTTCTTTGCCATGATTGGGTCTCCTCTCCGGGGCCTCAGCCGCCAATCGATGCACGCACGGCGAGCATCGACTTCAACACCGTGTTCCAGGTGTCCTGCTTCTCGAGCAGCGCATTCGGGAACATGCAGCCATCCCAGCAGATGTGCCGGATCCCGCGTCCGGCCGCACCGTCGAGCCACTTCGCCGAGCACGCTGGGATGTCGAGCTTGCCGTTCGGATCGTCCGCCGGACAGTGGCGGCCGGTCCTGTCATGCGACCCCGTGCCGTGCACGGTGCCGTCGCTTTGCGCGACATGAAAGTCGATGGTCCAGGGACGCAGCGCATCGGTGAGCTTGCCGTAGGCCTTGTCGAAGTCCTTCTGCGAGTGTGTGCCGCCCTTGCCTGTCTTCAGGATCGCCGTCTTCGGCGAGTTCACACCAAGCATGTAGAGGTAGGTGTGCGCGAGATCGGCTTGGAAACCCACGGTTCCCGGCATGTCGACCGCTTCGAGGAGGGACACCATCGACTTCCACGAATGCATGCCGCCCCAGCAGACCTCGCCCTCGGCGGCCAGCCGTTCACCATGGCCAGCGGCCACCATGCCTGCCTCACGGAAGGTAGCGGCGATCTTCTTGATCGCTTTCTTCTCGTTCTTCGCAGCCGCCTTCGTGCCTGTCGCACTGTCGATGCGAATCACGCCGTACTTGCGTACACCGTGCTCGTTCAAAATGCGCCCAATGCGACACGCCTTGCGTACGGCATCGATGAACTTCGCGCGTTGTTCAATCGAACCCATCGCGCTGTCACCGACAGTGCCGGGCCACACAGGCGCAACGAGCGAGCCGACTGCGAGGTTCTTCGCCGCGATCTTGTCGGCCATCTTGCGAAGGTCTGACTCGCTCGCGTCAGGATCGGTGTGCGGATGAAACAGGAAGAGATCGACGCCGTCGAACTTCTGCCCGTCCACCGACGCCAGCGCGGTGAGTTCGAGCATGCGGTCGAGTGAAATCGGCGGGTGATCCGTGCCGGGCTCTTTGCCGACGAGTCCAGGCCACATGGCATTGTGAAGCTTCATGGCATTCTCCTTGGAACGGGCACGGTACGAACCACTGGACGGGTCATGGCCTCACCTGCACGATGATCAGGGCCGGTGCGCACCGACCCTCGGTGCGTCAGGGTTCACCTCGGGACCGAAGTAGCGAAGGCAGACCAGCGGCTCGGTCGTCGAGGCGTTGGTGAAGGTGACTCCCCGGCGCGCGCCCGCCTCGGTGCAGAAGTACTCGTCGTTGGTGAGCTCACGGAACCGGATCAGCCGTGGGCTCGACAGCGGCTCGCCGTTGATCGTGCCGGTCCCCTGCACACAGGTCAGGCCGTACGCGCCGTTGTCGGTGATGGTCGCCGTCGCGCCCGGCTCGACCGTGAGTTCCTTCGCGGTGAAGTACTCGAAGCCATTCATCTTGCCATAGATGATCCAGCGGTCGTGCCAGCCATCGCCCTTCGCCGCCGTCACGGGCTCGAGGTAGCGGTTCGCCTTGAAGTTCGGGTCGACATTCTTCTCCCAATCGAGTTGCTCGACGATGAAGTCGAGGTCGCGGTGCTTCTCCTTCGGCATGTCCTTGACGAGAAGTTCCCACGGCACCATCCGGCCCTCGACCAGCGACTGATACATCGCAAAGACATCGCTTCCCCACTGCGGTTCGTAGGTGCAGAGCGACCCCGGTGCGTGCAGGACGCGCGGCTCCATGATCCAACCCGTGCCGACCTTCAGGCGATACGCCTGCGAGATGTCGAGGATGCCGTTGTCGCCTTCGTTCCACCGCTCGAGGCAGCGGCGCACATCTTTCTTCGTCGTGCCCGGCACGAGACCCATGAAGGTGTGCGGGAAGTTGTTGCCGACCGGATTGTGCTGCGGTGGGAAGTAGTACGCCTCGGGCTTCCCCTCCTGCCCGACGAGCGCAGCCTGCGCGTCATCCTGGTGCATGTGGTGAGGGATCGGCCCCATGTTGTCGAAGAACTTCGCATACACGGGCCACTTGCCGTAGCGCGACCAGATGCGCTCACCGATCAGGTCGCTACCGCATTCGGCCACGGCTTGCTTGAGCGTGAAGCGCTCGCGTCCAACCACGCAATACGACAGCCCCTCGTCGGGCTCGCGGTGATCGTTCGCGGCTTCGGTCGTCGAACTGAACCAACGCTCGTCGATGCCGCCGCGATGCAGCCCGTACGCGTAGGTGTCGTCTGGGTGCAACTTGATCCGCAGGCCCGGCTGCAGGAAGGACCGCGGCACCCAGCAGGGCGCGAGCCGCAGCAGCCCTTGCGTTCGAGAGAGTTCCGCACTGACCGTGCGAAGGACTCCATCCTGGCGGACGGTCAGTTCGGTGGTCGAGGTCGGAGCCCGCATGGTGCGGCAGTATCGCGCATTCGGCGGACCAAGGCCGGCTGGCCACGATGGACCCAATGCCGCGGAGGATCCGTTCCCGCGGCATCCACGAGCCTGCGACGCCGGACAGGTCCCCGCAGTCCACACGCCCAACGCCCGAGAACGCCGCAGCCGGCACGCCGGGACTTCGGATCTCGTACTGTGGGCTCCATGGCATCGCCATCCCACCCGAGCGACCAGACCCTCGCCGCCATCCTCCCACGGCTCGGCCGATTGTCGATCGAACTGCCCTCATGGG
>VGXJ01000265.1 GCA_016873375.1 Phycisphaerae bacterium | reverse complement strand
CCTTGGCGGCCGTGCTGCTGCTGAACACCGCCATTGGTGCCGTGTACTACCTGCGCTTCGTCGGCGCAGCTGTCGTGAACCCCACGAATGCCAAGAGCCAGGAGGTCGTCGCGGTGCCGCACTGGTGGCCCAAGACTGCTGCGGTCGTGGCTGGGCTCGGCCTGATCGTGTTGCCGGCGTTCCTCAGCCCGTTGGTCGATGCCAGCGCCACGACGGTGGACGGCTATGTCGATCTGGGGGAGGCCGTGGCGAGTGACGCAGAGCGCTGAGCATCTCGCTTCGCCCCGCTTGAAGTCGATGGTTATGTGGGTCTGCGTGCGCGGCAACGACTCGCTATACTCGCCGCCCCGCTGCGACTGTAGCTCAATTGGATAGAGCATCGGTCTACGAAACCGAAGGTTGATGGTTCGAGCCCATCCAGTCGCGTTCGACGCCCCCGCCGCCGGGGGCGTTGTCGTTCAAGGAGACCTCATGGGCAACGCCGACATCGTGCGACTGTTCGAAGAGTTCGCCGTGCTGCTCGAGCTCACGGGCGCTAACTCGTTCCGGGTGCTCGCGCACAGCAAGGTCGCGCGCGCCGCCGAATCGTCGACCGTCGATCTTGCCGAACTCGCTCGGACCGATCCTAAGGCGCTGTCGTCGATCGATGGCATTGGCGCCAGCAGCGCTGCGAAGATCATCGAGCTTGTGACGGCCGGCGCGGTGAGGGACCTGGCCGAACTGCGTAAGCAGGTTCCCGAAGGCCTGCCGGCCCTGCTCGCACTGCCGGGCGTCGGACCCAAGTCAGTCCGACTGCTCTGGCAGGAGCGCGGGATCGTCGACCTGGCGTCACTCGAGTCGGCCCTTGCGGAGAACCGCCTGCAAGGCCTTGCCGGCTTCGGTCCCAAGAAGATCCAGAACCTCCGTGATGGCATCGAGTTCCTGAAGACCGCCATCGGCCGGGTCCGCATCGATCATGCGTTGGCCGTCGCCGAAATGGCCATCGCGCACCTGCGTGCGGCTGGTCTGGTGAGCGCGATCGAGTTCGCGGGCAGCCTTCGACGCGGCAAGGAGACCATCGGCGACGTCGACCTCGTGGCGGTCGCTCCCGATGCGACCGCAGCGATGGAGGCGTTCTGCTCGATGCCAGGCGTCAGCAAGGTGTTGGTGACCGGACCGACCAAGTCCAGCATCCGCATGCAGGATGGCCTCCAAGTCGACTTGCGCATCGTGCCCGAGCAGGCCCATGGCGCAGCACTGCTGTACTTCACTGGAAGCAAGGAACACAATGTCCTGATGCGTGGCCGTGCTCAGCAGCGTGGCCTGCGGCTGAATGAGTACGGGCTCTTCACGGATGACGGCGTCGACGCACCGCAGGATCGTCTGGCGCCGATCGCCTCGCGGACCGAGGCCGAGATCTACCAAGCGCTCGGACTTTCCTGGGCGGAACCTGAGCTCCGCGAGACGCGACCTCTCGACGAGGTCTGCGGCCATGCTCAACTCGTGACCGTCGATCACATCCGTTCAGAGCTCCATGCGCATACCACGGAGAGTGACGGCTCCATGCCGCTCCTCGAGCTCGTGCAGCGCGCGAAGGACCGCGGCTTCCACACGCTCGCCGTCACGGATCACTCGCGATCGAGCGTGCAAGCCAACGGCCTCTCCATCGATCGCTTGCTGCGGCAGATCGACGCCGTGCGCGAGGCGGAGGCCCGCGTCGGCGGCATTCGCGTTCTTGCAGGCTCGGAAGTCGACATCCTCGTCGACGGCAGCCTGGACTACCCCGACGACGTTCTGGCCCAGCTCGACCTCGTCGTCGCCAGTCCGCATGCGAGCCTGAAGCAGGACCCGGAGGTGGCGACAGCCCGGCTTGTGCGTGCCGTGCGCCACCCGCTCGTGCACATTCTGGGCCATCCGACCGGTCGGCTCGTCAACGGTCGTCCGGGGCTCGAACCCGACATGCACGCCGTGATCGCGGCAGCGCGGGACTCTGGCGTCGCGCTTGAGATCAACGCCCACCCCGTGCGTCTGGACCTTCGGGATCTGCATGCCCGCATGGCGATCGAGGCCGGCGTTCCGCTGGCGATCGACTGCGATGTCCACGGGCGCGATGGGTTCGACGTGCTCCGTTTCGGCGTTCAGGTGGCCCGCCGCGCAGGTGCCGGTCCTGAGCAGGTCATCAATGCCTGGGATGCCATGCGGCTCCACGCATGGATCGCAGCCCGTCGCGGCCGTTGATCGAACCCGGGCTACCATCAGCCGACCATGTTCGAAAGCCTCACCGATCGCCTGGGGTCTGCCCTGCGCAACCTCTCCGGCCGCGGCCGCATCAGCGAGTCCAATGTGCGCGAGGTCATGAGCGAGGTGCGCACCGCGCTGCTCGAGGCCGATGTGCAGCAGACCCTGGTGGATGAGTTCTGTGCGGAGGTCGTGCAGGACGCGCTCGGCGCCGAGGTCACCAAGAGCCTGCAGCCTGCGCAGCAGATGGTCGGAATCGTGCACAAGCGCCTGGTGGCGCTCATGGGCCCCGCCGAAGCGAGCATCCCCCTGGTCGAGCCCGGGCCCACGATCATCCTCATGTGTGGCCTGCAGGGATCCGGCAAGACGACGACCTGCGGCAAGCTCGCGGCGTGGCTGAAGCGTCGGGGAAAGAATGTCATGCTGGCTGCATGCGACCTTCAGCGTCCGGCTGCGGTCGAGCAACTCCGCGTGGTGGCCGAGGGCGTGCAGGGCGCATCCGGCGGCGCGCGATGCGCCTACTACGGCGAGCCCGAGCGGTGCGCTGAGTATGGCAAGGCCGTCGGTGTGGCCGTTCAGGTCGCCCAGCGCGCACTCAAGGCCGCTCGCGAGGGCGGCTACGACGTCCTCATCATCGATACTGCCGGTCGGCTCCATGTGAACGATGAGCTCATGCGCGAGCTCGAATCGGTGGATCGCGCAGTGGGTGCCCACGAAAAGTTGCTGGTGATCGACGCGATGACGGGCCAGGACGCGCTCGCCAGCGCCAAGGCGTTCCACGCGCGCCTCGCTGT
>VGXJ01000264.1 GCA_016873375.1 Phycisphaerae bacterium | reverse complement strand
AGCGCATCCTCGTCACGGGCGGAGCGGGTTTCCTTGGCAGCCATCTGTGCGACCGTCTGGTCGAGGCCGGTCACGACGTGATCTGCCTCGACAACCTGTTCACGAGCCAGAAGTCGAACATCGCGCACCTGCTCGGTCGGCCGAACTTCGAGTTCGTGCGCCATGATGTGACCAATCCGTTCCATTTCGAGGTCGATCAGATCTACAACCTCGCCTGCCCGGCCGCGCCTGGGCACTACCAGTACAACCCGATCAAGACGATGAAGACGTCGTTTCTCGGGGCGATGCACTGCCTCGGCCTCGCCAAGCGCCTGCGTGCGCGCATCTTCCATGCGAGCACCAGCGAGGTGTACGGTGACCCAGAGGTGCACCCGCAGGTCGAGAGCTACCGGGGCTGCGTGAACCCGATCGGGCCACGCGCCTGCTACGACGAGGGCAAGCGTGCAGCCGAGACCCTGATGTTCGACTACCACCGCATGCACGGGGTGCAGATCAAGGTCGTTCGCATCTTCAACACCTACGGGCCGCGCATGCACCCGTTCGATGGCCGCGTGGTCAGCAACTTCATCCGCCAAGGCCTGGCCGGCGAGACCATCAGCATGTTCGGCGACGGCTCGCAGACTCGGTCGTTCTGCTACGTGAGCGACCTGATCGACGGCTTCTTGCGCATGATGGAGTCGCCCGCCGAGTTCACCGGGCCGGTGAACCTCGGCAATCCGAACGAATTCACCATCATGGATCTTGCCCAGAAGACCATCGCCATGACCGGCGGCAAGGCGCGCCTGGGCGCGAGCCGGCCGTTGCCGCCCGATGATCCCAAGCAGCGCAAGCCCGACATCACGCTCGCGCGAGAGCGCTTGGGCTGGGAGCCCACGGTGCAGCTGGCCGAAGGCCTGCAACGCACGATCGACTGGATGAAGTCGGTCGATCTCAGCGACTTCCGCGCACCGACGCCGAACTACTGAGCCGAAGCCGTTCGATGCAGGCCGGGATCACCCGCGCGGCGTGATCGATCTCGTCGCTGGTCGTGAGCCTGGACACGCTCAGTCGGATCGTGCCGTGGGCGACCGGATCGGGAAGTCCCATGGCGCGGAGCACGGGAGACGGTTCGAGCGATCCGCTGGAGCACGCTGCGCCTGCACTGGCGGCAACGCCGCGCTCGGACAAGAGCAGCAGGATCGCCTCGGCCTCGAGCCCCGGGAACGCGATGCTCGAGGTGTTCCAGAGTCGCGGCGATGAGGCGGCATTCACGATCGCGTCCGGGACGGCTGCAAGGATCGCTTGCTCCAGGGCGGGGATCAGCATTCGGCACGGTGCCGAGGCAGCCTCGCGCGCGAACCATGCCGCTGCCGCCGCCGCCGCCACGCCGAAGCCGATGATGCCGGACACATTCTCGGTGCCGGCGCGTCGGCCGAGTTCCTGAGGACCGCCCGGCAGGATCGACTCGATGGCAGCACCTGCCCGCATCGCGATGGCTCCCACACCCTTCGGCCCGTGGAGCTTGTGGGCGCTGCAGGTCAGTGCATCGATGCCCAGCGCGGACCACTCGGTCTGCTCCCGGCCGACCCACTGCACGGCATCGGTGTGCAGCACGACACCGGCGGCGCGGCACTTGGCAGCGACCTCGGCGATCGGCTGGATCACGCCGGTCTCGTTGTTGGCCCACATCAGGCTCAGCACGCTGATGGTCGTGCCGTGGTCGGTGAGCAGGGCATCGAGCGCGCCCAAATCGATCACGCCGTCGGGCCGGTGGCGCAGCCAGTGGACCGAGGTGCCGCGGGCCTCGAGAAACTGGGCGAGTTCCCGCACGGCGCTGTGCTCGAGCGCACTGGTCGCGATGGCGGGCCGTTCAGGCCGCGCGGCGACGGCGCCCAGGATCACGCGCTGTGCGGCTTCGGTGCCGCCGCTGGTGAAGGTCAGCGCTCGAGGCGCGCAGCCGATGAGGTGCGCGACCTGCTCGCGCGCGAGCTCCATGGCGTGCCGCGACTCGACGCCTGCACGGTGCACGCTGCTGGGGTTTGCCCAGAGATCGCGCAGGCATGAGCCCATCGCCTCGGTCACTTCGGGCAGCGGCTGGGTGGTCGCGTTGCAGTCGAGGTACGCCTGCATGGTTCAGGGCACCTTGGCGCTGAGCGCGTGGATGAGCGCATTGGTGCTCGCATCGTGGGTTGTGCAGGTCGACGAGCCCTCGAGCCCCTTGATCGCTTCGACGGCGAGGGACTTGCCCAATTCGACGCCCCACTGGTCGAAGGAATTGATCCCCCACACGATGCCCTGCACGAAGGTCGCGTGCTCGTAGAGCGCAATGAGCGCGCCCAGGGAGGATGGCGTGAGTGCATCCGCCCAGAGGAACGAGCTCGGTCGGTTGCCCGGGAAGGTCCGGTGCGGGACAAGTGCATCGGCCGTGCCCTCGGCGCGCACCTCGTTCGCGGTGCGGCCGAACGCGAACGCCTGCGCCTGCGCGATCGCATTCGCATTGAGCAGCAGGCGATGGCGGCCGAGCGGGTGCGCTGCCGTGCGGAACGCGATGAAATCGATCGGCACGATCGTCGTGCCTTGGTGCAGCATCTGGTAGAAGGCATGCTGACCGTTGGTGCCCGCCTCGCCGAAGACGATCGGGCACGTGTTCCATGACACGCGTTCGCCGTGGTCGTCCACGCGCTTGCCGTTGGACTCCATCAGCAGCTGCTGGAGGTAGGCCGGGAATCGTGCAAGCAGCTGCTCGTAAGGCAGCACAGCCAAGGCCGGCAGGTCGAGCACGCTGGCGTTCCAAGCGCCGATCAGGCCCATCACCACAGGCAGGTTCGATTCGAGGGGCGCCGTGCGGGCATGCTCGTCCATGGCGTGGAAGCCGGCGAGCAGCTCGCGGAAGCACTCCGGACCGACGGCCACCATGGTGCTCAGGCCGATTGCGGCATCCATGCTGTAGCGCCCGCCCACCCAGTCCCAGAAGCCGAACATGTTGTTGGGATCGATGCCGAAGGCACGCACCTTCTCGTGGTTGGTGCTGACGGCGACGAAGT
>VGXJ01000263.1 GCA_016873375.1 Phycisphaerae bacterium | reverse complement strand
CGCGCCTCGACGGCGGCCATCTGCGAGAGCTTCAGGCTGTCCCCTGTGAGGTCCGCATGCTGCACGACCGCGTCCTGCTGGTAGTGGTGACCAAGGATGAGCACGCGCGATCCGAGCTCGGCCCGGCGGGCGGCGATGGCCGCTGCGAGCGCAGCCTCCTCCATCGATCGATAGCGTTCGGGCAGCGGCGGTTGCCAGAGCATGGACCCTGAAGTGTAGGGCCTACCATGCAGCATTCCATGGATGACGATCTGTTCGTGCACGCTCCTGCAAAGCTCAACTTGGCGTTGAGCGTGGGTGCTCCGCGCCCCGATGGGCTCCACCCGCTGTCGTCATGGATGGTCACGCTCAGCTGGGGCGACTCGATCTACCTGCGTCGCCGCGACCCGGGCAGCAGTTCGCTGTTCGCCAACGTCTGGGCGGCCGATGCACCCCACACGCCGGACCTCGATTGGCCTCTGCGCAGCGATCTTTCATGGAAGGCCCATGCCGCGCTCGAGCACGCCGTCGGACGGCAGCTGCCGGTGCGCGTGCGCGTCGAAAAGCGCATCCCCGTTGGCGGCGGTCTGGGCGGTGGCAGCAGCAACGCGGCCGCGGTGCTGCGCGGGCTCGATGAACTCTTCGACCTCAAGCTCGGCAGTGACATGCTTCGATCGATCGCTGCTGGTCTCGGCAGTGATGTCGCCTTCCTCGTCGAGGGCGGCTCGGCGATCGTGTCAGGAGTCGGCGAATGCGTCCAATCGCTGCCGGATGTTCCGCAGGTGCATGTGGTGCTGTGTTTCCCGCAAGCGCACTGCCCGACCCCGACGGTGTACCGCTTGTTCGATGCGCTGCGACCCGATGCCGGTGACCCCGAGCATGCTCGCGTCCTCAGCCTGGCCGCGCACGATCGCCTGCGCGCGCACGAACCCTTCAACGACCTTGCCCTTCCCGCTCGTGAATCGAGCGAGGCCGTGCGTCGGGCGATGGACGAGATCGCTGAAGTCACCCAGCTGCCCGTCCATGTCTGCGGCAGCGGCAGCAGCCTGTTCCTCGTCTGCGACGATCCGATCCATGCCGAGCATGTGGCGCGGATTGTCGCGAACGAAGCGGCCGTGCAGGCCGTGGCAACGCAGGTCGGAGGCTGCGGGGGGAGCATCAGGAACCCACCGCCTGTGCGCCGCACCTGCGCATAACGCACGGGGGGTGCGCAGGCCGCACTGCGTACACTTCTTCCGCTCCGGAACAGACCACCATGACGACCACCTGCAGCACCGCGGCTTCCGCACCGAGCACCTTCGTTCCCGCCGGCCTCGACGCCTCGTCGTGGACCCAGCTCGAGCCGCTGTATCGAGCGCTCATCGAACGCCCGCTGAAGTGCGCGGGGTGCCTTGAGCGCCTTCTGCTCGACCGCAGCGACCTTGATGCGATGGTCGCCGAGACCGAGGCGAACCTCTACATCGCCATGACCTGCGACACCGAGAGCGAGCCTCGCCGCAAGGCCTTCCTCGACTTCGTGCAGGATGTCGATCCGCACCTCAAGCGCATCGGCTTCGAGCTCGACCGCCGCATCGTCGACTGTCCGTTCACCAAGGACCTCAACCAGCAGCGCTACGGCGTCCTGCTGCGGGGCCTGCGCCAGGAAGTCAAGCTCTTCCGCTCCGAGAACGTCGAGATCCAGACCGAGTGCACGAAGCTCGAGCAGCAGTACAGCCAGATCTCCGGCGCCATGGCGGTCGAGTTCGACGGCAAGAAGCAGACGCTGCCGCAGATGGCGCGCTACCTCGAGGTGACCGATCGCAGCGTGCGCCAGGCGAGCTGGAGCGCCGTCGCCGACCGCCGGCTCAAGGATGCCGAAGCAATCGACGGCATCTACGACCGGCTCATCGCGCAGCGGCATCGCATGGCGCTCAACGCGGGCTTCGACAGCTACCGCGACTACCAGCACCAGCGCATGCACCGCTTCGACTACACGCCCGCAGACTGCGAGCGGTTCCACGCCGCCTGCGAGCAGGTCTGCGTGCCCCTGATGCGGCAGCTGAACGAAGAGCGGCGCGCGGCCCTGAAGCTCGACACGCTCCGGCCGTGGGACCTGAAGGTCGATGTGCACGGCCGCTCGGCCTTGCGGCCCTTCGAGACCGCCGACGAACTCGTCGATCGCTGCAGCCGCGTCTTCCACGACATGGGCGGCGGCCTCGGCCCGCTCTTCGACTCGATGCGCTCGGGTGAGTGCCTTGACCTTGAGAGCCGGCAGGGCAAGCAGCCCGGCGGCTACCAGTACCAGCGACAGGCCAGCCGCAAGCCGTTCATCTTCATGAATGCGGCGGGCATGCAGCGCGACCTCGTGACGATGGTGCACGAAGCCGGCCACGCCTTCCACAGCATGCTCTGCTCGCACGATCCGCTGCTGGCCTACCGAGGCAGCCCGATCGAGTTCGCGGAGGTCGCCTCGATGAGCATGGAACTCCTCACGTTCCCTCACCTGGGGCACTTCTACTCCGAGCAGGATGCCGGACGCCATCGCCGCGAGTTGCTCGAGGGTCTCGCCACGCTGCTGCCTTGGATCGCCACGATCGATGCCTTCCAGCACTGGGCGTACACGCACCCGACGCACACGCGCGCCGACCGCACCGCGTACTGGCTGCACCTCAACAAGCGCTTCGGCGCCGACGTGTCCTGGGCCGGCTGCGAGCGCGCGCTCGAAACGGCTTGGCAGCGGCAGGGCCACCTCTTCCAGAACCCCTTCTACTACATCGAGTACGGCATCGCACAGCTCGGCGCCCTGCAGCTCTGGCTGCAGGCACGGCGTAATGCGGGCACGGCGCTCGATGCCTACAAGCGCGCCCTCTCGCTCGGTGCGAGCCGGCCCCTGCCGGAGCTCTTCGAGGCCGCCGGCCTGCGCTTCGACTTCGGACCCGAGACGATGGCAAGCCTCATCGACGAGGTGCGCGGCGAACTCGCGACCATTCCCGCCTGACCAGCATCCTCTTCACGCAACCCGCCATTCGACACCACGACCATGTCCCACCACGTCGCCATCCTCG
>VGXJ01000262.1 GCA_016873375.1 Phycisphaerae bacterium | reverse complement strand
TCACGGGCGAGGGCGTCGTCCGGCGATCCGATGTGATGCCGTGGTTTGAGGGCCCGGCGCTGCTGGACCTGCTCGAAGGCGTCGAGCTGCCCGGCCCCGGCGAAGCGGATCCCTTCCGCATGCCGGTCCAGGTCGTACTGCGGCCGAACCTCGATTTCCGCGGCTTCGCCGGCCAGATCACCAGCGGTGATGTGCGCGTGGGCGACCGCGTGCGCATCATGCCGCGAGGCACCGAGGCGCGCGTCGCGCGGATCGCCCGGCCCGAGGAGCACGGCGGCGATCTTGATCGTGCGCAGGCCCCTGAGAGCGTGGTGCTCTGTCTGGACCGAGAGGTCGACTGCAGCCGCGGCGATGTGATCGCGTGCTTTGGTGGCACCAGCGACCTTCGCGTGGGGCGGCGCATCGTGGCGGATCTCGTCTGGATGGTCGATGCTCCGCTCGTGGCCGGCCAGAGCCTGCTCTGCAGGGTCGGCACGCGGATCACCCCGGCACGCGTCGTGCGCGTGATCCATCGGCTCAAGGTCGACACGCTCGCGCACGAGGCGGCCGAGTCGATGGCGCTCAACGACATCGGTCGCGTGGAGCTCGAGTGCGAGGAGCCGGTGGCGTTCGATCCGTACCGCGTCTCGCGCGGGACCGGCGCGATCGTCTTGATCGATCGCTTGAGCAACGCGACGGCCGCCGCGGGCATGATCCGCACCGGCGATCCGACCGAGCGCGGCGCGCACTGGGATGACCAGGTGCTGGACTCGGTCTCCTCGCCGGTCAGCGGCGTGTCAGCGGCCGAGCGCGGTGCCCGATGGGCGCAGCGGCCGTGCTGCGTGCTCCTGCATGGCCCGCCGAACACCGGCAAGACCGAGGCTGCGTTTGCCCTCGAGCGCGCGTTGTGGGACCTCGGTCACGATGCCGTCGTCCTCGATGGCCAGGGCATGCGCAGCGGCCTGTCGAAGGATCTTGGCTTCGAGCCCGGCGACCGCAGCGAGAACCTGCGCCGCGCCGCCGAGGTCGCGCGGCTGCTCATGGGGCAGGGGCGCATCGTCGTCATGTCGTTCGTCGCCCCGCAGGACGATGTGCGTGAGCGCGCGCGTGCGCTGCTCGGGCCCGACCGGTGCCTCTTCGTCCACGCAAGCGATGGCTTTGACGTGCCCGGCATCGTGGCGCAACTCGCCGCGCGCGGATGGATCGGTCGCCGCGCATCCACCTGAGGTCCGAGCATGATCGAACTCGGCTGCAACATCGACCACGTCGCCACGGTGCGCCAGGCGCGCCGCACCTGGGAACCCTGCCCGGTGCAGGCTGCGCACGAGGCGCTCGCCGGCGGTGCTGACCACATCACCTTCCACCTGCGCGAGGACCGGCGGCACATCCAGGACCGTGATGTCGAGCGGCTGCGTGCCGAGGTGCCCGCGCGGCTCAACTTCGAGATGGCGGCGACCGACGAGATGGTTGCGATCGCGCTGCGAATCAAGCCGCAGCTCTGCATGCTCGTGCCCGAGGGGCGCTTCGAGGTCACCACCGAGGGCGGGCTCGACGTGGCGGGGCAGGAGCCTGCGCTCGCGGCGCAGGTCGGCCGACTGCGCGACGCAGGGATCCTCGTGAGCGTCTTCATCGATGCGCTACCGCACCAGATCGACGCCGCCCAGCGGGTCGGCGCAGGGGTCTGCGAGATCCATACCGGGCCGTATGCGCATGCGTGGCACGATGAAGGGGGGCTCGGTCCCCGGACACGGGCCGAGCTCGATCGGGTCGCCCTGGCTGGTCGCCACGCGTGCGGTGCCGGGCTCTGCTTCAATGCGGGGCACGCGCTCCATTACGAGAATGTCAAGCCCATTGCTGCGCTCCCCGGGATCCGCGAGCTGCACATCGGGCACGCGATCGTCAGCCGGGCCGTCTTCACCGGCCTGCGCGAGGCGGTGCGCGAGATGAAGCGGCTCATGGTCGAGGGTGCCGCGGGCCGCTGATCGCTCGGCGGCGGGGCCGCGCGCTCGTACACTCACGGCATGCCACGGATCCTCGGCACCTACACCGCCATCGTCACGCCGTTCTCCTCCACGGATGGTTCGATCGACCTCGCTCGGCTCGAGGAGCACATCCGCTTCCAGGCCGCCGGTGGCGTCACGGGCATCGTGCCCTGCGGCACGACCGGCGAGGCGCCCACGCTGCATGAGCGCGAGCAGGCGGCCGTCATCGAGACCGCGGTGCGTGTGGGCAAGCCGCTGGGTCTTCAGATCGTGGCGGGCACTGGCAGCAATTCAACCGAGCATGCCGTGCACCTGCACCGCTCGGCGCATGCGCTCGGTGCGAACCTGTCGCTGCAGGTTGCGCCCTACTACAACAAGCCCTCGCAGGAGGGGATCTACCGGCACTTCATGGCCGTAGCCGACAGCTGCAGCCTGCCGATCATGCTCTACAACATCCCCGGTCGCTGCGGCGTGGCGATTGCACCCGAGACGGTCGAGCGGCTTGCGCGCCATCCGAACATCGTGGCGATCAAGGAAGCGACCGGCAGCATGGACAGCGCCAGCGAGATCCGCCAGCGCTGCGGCATCACGATCCTGTCGGGCGACGACACACTGACGATCGCCTTCGCGGCGGTGGGTGCGGTCGGTGTGGTCAGCGTGCTCAGTAACATCGTGCCTGATCGCGTGGCCCGGCTGTGTGCCCTCATGCAGGCCAATGACTTTGCGGCTGCGCGGGCCGAGCATGCTTCGCTCTTCGCGCTCGCGCGCGGGCTGCTCACGATCGACACCAACCCCGCGCCGATCAAGGCCGCCATGCAGGTGCTCGGCCGCGACAGCGGTGTCCTGCGCTTGCCGATGTGCGCGCTGCCGGCGACCGGACTTGCCCGCGTTCGCGATCTCTTGCGTGCGGTCGGCCTTGAGCCCGCGGCGGATTTCGCCGGGGCGATCCAGTGAACGACGTCGATTATCTGCGCTACGAACCGACCACGCTGCCCTACCGCGTGGCCGTGCTCGTCTACCTGTATGACCGCGATGGACGGCTGCTGCTCCTGCACCGCCGCAAG
>VGXJ01000261.1 GCA_016873375.1 Phycisphaerae bacterium | reverse complement strand
TCACGACCGGCCGCGCGACCGTGCGATCAATCGAGTGCTTCGGGGCCTCAAGCCGTGAACGCGCGCTCGCCATCGCCGAGGCGCTCGACCGACACAGTTCGCATCCCTATGCGCACGCGGTCCGTGATGCGGCACGCACGGCCAACGCCCCGCGTCTTGAACCGATCCAGGTCACCGACGTGCCGGGCATGGGCGTACGCGCCGTGGTCGATGGCCGCGCATGCGCACTCGGTTCGCCGCGGATCATCGATGGATCGCCGCTCCCGGCTTCGGTACAGCAGCGCATCGATGCACTTCGCGCGGGCGGCCAGGCCGTGGCTCTGGTCATCGAAGACAGTCGTGTGCTCGCCGTGATGTCCTTTGAGGACCTTCCGCGCGAGGGTGCGGCAGCCGTGATGTCCGAGCTTGGCCGGAGGGGCATCGTGCGAATTGCGATGCTCACCGGCGATGCGCAGGTAGTCGCCGACCGGATCGGCGCAGCCGTAGGCATCTCCGAGATCGCCGCTGGTCTGATGCCCGAGCAGAAGATCGAGCGCGTGCGCGCGATGCGAGGGACCGGACCGACGGCGATGGTGGGCGATGGCATCAACGATGCACCCGCCCTGGCCGCGGCGGACCTAGGCATCGCCATGGGTGCGCGCGGCAGCGATGTCGCCCTTGAAGCCGCCGATGTCGCGCTGATGGGCGATGATCTCGCACGCCTGCCGTGGGCCATAGGCCTGGCGCGTGCGGCACGACGCACGATCACACAGAACGTGGTGATCGCCATGGGCGTCATCGCGATCCTGGTTCCGCTGGCGGCCCTCGGCAGCATCGGGCTCGGTGGTGCAGTGGTACTGCACGAAGGCAGCACCGTGGTGGTGGCCTTCAACGCGCTGCGGCTGCTCACTTGGGATCGGCGCGCGGCCTGATCCAAGAACCTGCCCCTGGACGAAGCACGATCAGCGCACGAAGCGCTGCATGAAGCATCGCACGCGCCGTGCGGCTTCGTGTACGCGAGCGGGCTCGAGCGTGCCGCCTTCCGCAGCACGCACGAGCGACTCATGGACTTCCACCTGCCGAGCATGCTCGTGGCAGACGAGCGCCACATCAACGCCCGCGCCGAGCGCCAGTACCGCGGCCTCGCCGAGCGGCCATCGATCCGCCACAGCCTTCATCTCGAGGTCGTCGGAGAAGACCACGCCGTCGTAGGCGAGTTCGTCACGCAACATGCCTTGGACCACCCGCCGGCTCAGCGTGGCCGGCACGCCCGGATCAAGTGCCTCGAAGAGCACATGCGCTGTCATGATGCTCGCGACGCCGGCCTGGATCGATGCCGCGAACGGCGGCAGCTCGGTCAGGCCGAGCCGTTCCATGGTGTGCGGCAGGACCGGCAGGTCATGATGGCTGTCCTTGTTGGTGTCGCCATGCCCCGGGAAATGCTTCGCGCACGCCCCAACGCCCATGAGCTGCATCATCTGGATGAACTCGACGGCGCACGAGGACACCGTGCCTGGGTCGGTCCCGAACGATCGTTCACCGATCACGGGATTCGCGGGATTGCTGTCGACATCGACCACGGGAGCAAAGTCAAGATCGATGTGCACGCTGCGCAGTTCGCGCGCGATGGCGCGGCCCCAGCGGCCTGCCGCGGCAGCACCTTGGCGACCGACCTCGCGCATCGGAGGGATCGTGGTGAAGCCATCCACGAGCCGCTGCACGCGGCCGCCTTCCTGATCGACGCCGATGTAGACGAGCCCACGCGCCCGGCGCTTGATGTCGAGGCAGAGTTCGCACACCTGCTCGCGCGACTGCACATTGCGCGCGAAGAGGATCACGCCGCCGACCCCGCGATCGAGCATGTCGGTGAGGGCATCGTCGACGTGGAGCCCATGGAACCCTACGCACATGCATCGTGCACAGGCCAGGCGCAGGTCCGTTGCGTCCATGTTCACAATGCTAACCTTCGGTCAGGTACCGTGGCCGTAGGCCCGGCAACCACTCATGCCACACGATGCGTTTCAGGCCCTGCAGCACGCCAACTACAGGCGCTTTGCCGCGGGCTTCATGCTCAACAGCCTTGGGCTGCACGTACTCACCACGGCAGTGATGTGGGATGTGTGGGAACGCACGCACGATCCGCTCGCGTTGGGGATCACCGGGCTGTGCCGCGCCCTGCCGGTCGTGCTGCTGGCGCTTGTTGCTGGCCACACGGCAGACCGATTCGAGCGCACGCGGATCATCATGGTCTGCCAGGCGTGCTTCGCCGCACTGTGTGCGTCGTTCGCGTGGCTGGACCTCCATGATGCACCCGTCTGGCAGTTCTACCTGCTGCTGGTCCTCAGTGGCTGCGTACGCGCCTTCGCCGGTCCTGCGCGCGGCTCGCTGCTGCCGCTGCTCGTACCGCGGCGAAACCTCGAGAACGCCGTCAACTGGAACAGCGGCTTGTTCCAGGCCGCAGCCATCAGCGGGCCGATCGCCACCGGCCTGGCCATCGACTCGATCGGTTCGACATGGCAGCTCTATCTCGTGGCCGCCGGACTGACGGCCTCGCTCGCGGTCGTGGCGCCGTTGCTTCGGCCTGAGCCTGCGCCGCGTGCGACCGAGGGCCTCACGCTGCGATCGCTCGTGGCCGGAGCGCGATTCATCATCGGTGAGCGCGTGGTCTTCGGTGCCCTGCTGTTGGATCTCCTGGCCGTGCTCTTCGGTGGCGCGACCGCGCTGCTGCCGATGTACGCCGACGAGATCCTGTCCATCGGGCAGAAGGGGTTCGCCTTCGGTGTGCTCAAGGCTTCGCCCTATGTGGGTGCTCTGATCATGGCTGCGTTCCTGGCGTCGCGGCCGCCGATCCGCCGTGCCGGCCCGGCGCTGCTCTGGAGCGTTGCCGGCTTCGGCGCCTGCATGATCGTTTTCGGTCTGTCGACGAGCTTCTGGGTCGCCGCGCTCGCCCTGGTCACCAGCGGTGCGCTCGATGCGATCAGCGTCACGATCCGGCACATGCTGGTGCAGACGCGTACGCCCAACGAACTACGCGGCCGGGTGAGCGCCGT
>VGXJ01000260.1 GCA_016873375.1 Phycisphaerae bacterium | reverse complement strand
TCGCGTGCGCGGCTGAGCCGACGGCATGCAGTCTCGAGCACATTCAGCCGCCGCTCGCGCAAGCGACGCGCCACGCCCTGCTCCAGTCCGAGCGCGATGCGCGCGCGGAACTCGGCTTCGTGTTCTGCACCGCTCAAGACATCCACCACGCCCTCACGGAGGGCAGCGAGCAACAGGTCACGATCGGCCGTGCGCGCAATGCACACGATGCCCACATGCGGCGCCAGCGAGCGGATCGTGTGGAGCAGCCGTGCCCGAGCGGCACGCACGCCATCGAGATCAAGCACCACGAGATCGAAGGGCCCCTCGCGCAGGAGGGTGAGCGCCTCGCGCACGGCCGTGGCCGGCACGATGTGCGTCTTCCATCCGCCTGCACCACGCACGACCGGCGTCCACGCGTCCGCACGCGAGCCGCACAGCACGATTCGCGCAGTGCCGAAACGCTTGATGGCATCGGTGGTGATGGACGAAGCTGGTTCGCGGGTGGTCATGGAGTGTCCTCGACGCATGCATCGGACACCCGTGAGGTCGGATGAAGCGGAACCGGGGAAATGACGCGATTCGGGCGCCGTTATCCGCCGTGACGCTGGCGCCAGAGGGTCACGGCCTCCGGCTCGCGCGCGTACTCGGGGCTCAAGGCCGATGGCGCCACAGCCTGTCCGTCCTCCCACAGCCGACGCGCAGCCATCATCACGCCCGAGCCCGTCCAGTTCGGTTCGACGATGGGTGCCGCCTGTGCATGGCACAGCTGCACGACCGATGCCGGGCAGTGGGCATCGGCAAGGACAGTCGAACCCGCATGGGGCTTCCAACTTCCCCACTCGATCACCCTGGCCTCGATCTGGAGCCATCCTCGCTGATCGTGCGCGAGCGTGGCGATCCAGGCGGTCGCACCCTTCACAGCCAGCACCGCATGAACCAACTCGGGGGCATCCGCTGCAGCGGCTGGCCATATCGAGCCTGCAGCAGCCAGCGCCGATGGAACGGCAAGGCATGGCAGTCCATGCACTGTGGCGATCGACTGCGCCGCAGCGATCGTGGTGCGCAGGCCGCTGAACCCGCCGGGGCCGACATCGACGGCGACCCAGGTCAGTGCAGCGGGAGCGAGACCCGCACGACTGCATGCTTCATCGATCGACGGCCAGAGCCAATCGCGATCGCGCGAGGGCTCCACATGATCGACGGCGACGATGTCGCCACCTTCGCGCCACGCGGCCACGCCGACGGATCGCTGCGAGCCGGTGATGGCGAGACCGGCCATCATCCCTCGAAGCCAACCGTGGCAAGGAAGACCGCCTCGCGGGCGAGTTCGGTCGCCGCAGGCAAGGGACCCTCGAGGGGGATCTCGACCGCGACGCCACGCGCGTGATCGCTGTTGAGCAGCAGCAGCTCCGGTGAGACGGCTTCGGCCCCCTGCTCGACGTAGGCATGACCGCACACCATCAGGCGCGCGCCGAGACGATCTGCCATGCGACGCGAACTCTCGGCAGTCTGCCCCCGGCCCCAGGTGAACTGCCACGCCAGGCCCTCATGGTTGGCGTAGCCGGCAGGATCGAGTTCGCGGTCGAGCGCGTCGACCTGGGCCGACTCGACCTCGAAGGGTGCCGGCGTGCTGTGCGCGCAGAAGAGACCGCACGCCGATCGGACCGCTAGTGGCATCGCAAGGATGAATCGGTCGACCGCTTCGCTGACCTGCTGCGCCTCATCGCTGAAGACCCAGTCGAGGCCGTCGAGGAAGAGCTGCACCTGCTCGCCCGCACCCTTGGAGATCCGAAGCTTGCACACCTGCGCGAGCTCATGATTGGCCAGGAGCGGATGGACCTGCATCGGATAGGCCAGCACGAGATCAGCCACGCGCACCAGCATCCGGTAGCTCGTGTCCATGCCGCCGCTGAGCGACTCGCCGTGGATCAACTCGTGAAGGATGATGTGGCGATCCGGCGACGCATCAAGGTGCGCCAGCTCGAGGATCGCCTGCAGATGCGCCACATTGTCATGCAGGTCACCGGTCGCCAGCAGCGTTCCCTTCGATGGGATCCACTGCGTGGCGCCCCGCCGCCCTTCCGCGGAGCGCATGCACTCGGCTGCAGCCAGCAGCGCGTCGGTGACCGCCGCGGCGTCGCGCGCATCGGTGCGGACGACGCTCACGGGACGAGCACCGCCACGGGGATCACTCCGGAACCGGTCGCGGTCGTGATCGTCACAGGGACCACGGAGAGCCCCGACGGCGCCTTGTCGACCATGAAGTCGATCTTGACGCGGACGAAGTCGCCATCGAGCTTGGACTCCGCGAGCGTGCAGACGAAGCCACCCAACTGACAGGTCGCACCAGTCACGGCATTCCAGCCTTCCCGCAACGGGATACGGCGCGCAGCGGGGTTCGTGCTCTCAAGATCGAGCTCAAGCTGCTGCTTGGTACCTCTATCCATGCGGCCTGCAACGACGAGCGGATCCGCGAAGAACCACTGGCGGGCCTCGCGTGCATCCTTGTCGAAGAGCGTGCCGGTGGATTCATGGCGGATGCGCAGGGCGATCAGGGGCGCATCGGCACGATCGGTCGCCACCACGACCCACTGCGGCAGCGGGCCGTTCACGCCGGCGGTGGTCCACGTCATTGAGTGCGATGCCTTCGCGCCCGGCTGCGCTTGCGTGATGGGAAGCCCCCACGAACCGATCACGTTGAAGGGCGCGCCATCACCTGCGACCAGCGTGAAGGTGCCGGACGCCACGCCCTTGAGCGCTTCGACGTACTCGGGCGAAGCCATGATCGGCAGCGTGGCGGTCGCTTCCATCTGCGCGACCGTCATGCCGTACTGCTCGACGACGATCATCACCTTGGCGTCCTTCTTACCGGGAGTGCGCGGCACGGCCAGCGTGGCCTGCAGCTCGACCGAGCCGCCGGCGGGAATCGTCACGCCCTTCATCGGCGTGATGTCGGTGCACTTGCAGCTGGGCTTCGCATCGATGATCTTCAGCGGCGAGCCGGTCGGGTTGCGCAGCGTGAAGGTGGTCGACTTGCGTGCGCCCGGCGGGAC
>VGXJ01000259.1 GCA_016873375.1 Phycisphaerae bacterium | reverse complement strand
AGCGATCGAGGGCGCCGCGGCGCATGCGTGGGTTCCCGGTGCGGCCTCGGTGAAGGAAGCGCTGGCAGGTCGCGGCGTGCCCTCGATTGGCGTCGTGCTCTATGACCCGGCCGATCCGGCGTGGCCGGCGGCGGTTGCGCTGTCCGCCGGACGTGGTCAGGTCCTGGTCCCGCTGACGGGCAACTGGGGCGCGCCCAACGATCAGCTCGATCCCGATCGCACGACGGCTCTGTGCGATGCCGTGCGCGATGCGATCGCTGGCACGGGCCTGGCGTGGAATGGACTCGGTGACGAGGTTGACGCCGTCACGATTTGCCGGTCGATGGCGGGCAAGGGAACGCCGGGCGAGCGCATTGAGTTCGCATCGCCATTCGGGCCTGCGCGCCGCAGCGAACCGATCGCCACGACCGATGCGCTCTGCCGCATCGCGGATGGTCGCACGCCGCGTCGGTGGGCGATTGCGGGCTGGATCTTCGGATCCGAAGCCCGCACCGCGTACGCCGCAATGTCCTCGCTCTTCTTGGTGCAGAAGAGCGCGTGGCTGAATGACTGTGCGGCCTATCCCTCGAATGCGGGTGTACGCCAGTACGAGGTGGGTGAAGCCACGAGCCTGCTCGGCAAGGCAGGTTTCGCTGCCGAGACCATCCGCTTCTCGCCTGGCGGCCTTGAGTCGTGGCGACAACGGGCTGCGTCGGGGTGGTCGACCGACCTCGAGTTCATCAACTCGATGGGCAACCTGGACACCTTCTCGATCCTGAAGGATCAGGACACTGGCGTACGAGAGATACCGGCCATCGGGCGGCCGATGGGCCTGCACATGATCCACTCGTTCAGCCTCGCGGCACCTGAGTCGCCGATCTGCGTGGGCGCACGATGGCTCGACCATGGCGTCTTCGCCTATGTGGGTTCGGTTCATGAGCCGATGCTGAACGCGTTCGTGCCGCCGGCCTTGGTTGCGCAGCGGATCGCCGTCGGCGTGCCGTTGCTGGTGGCAGGGCGCTGGCTCGAGGGCGAGGCTGATCGATGCTGGCGCGTGCAGACGATCGGCGATCCGCTCTGGACACCTTCGCCTGGGCTGCTGCGCGGAGCGATCTCGCCCGCCCAGCCGCGCGACGGCCTCGTCGATCTCAAGTCAGCGGCCATCGAGGCGATCAAGGCGATGAACGCTTCGCCGACTGGCGGCAACGCGCTCATGGCGATGCGATGCGTGAGCCGCCTAGGCCGCCCCGACTTCGCGGGCACGGTCTGGGCGAGCGCCATGAAAGCCGGCGTAGCGAAGGAGTCTGCACCAGCCGCGCTGATGCCGCTCTTCCTCTGGCGGAATCTCGATGCCGTGGCGCAGGCGATCGAACTCATCGAGCGCCCGAGCCTGAGCCAGCTCGACCTGCTGTGGACGCTTGCGGCCGCGCCACTGGAGGCAGGCCAGGTCGCCAACCGGGCCACCATCGAGACGCTCGTGCGTCATCCACGCGTGCCGCGGGCATGGCATGACATGGCGACCGTGCGTGCCAACGCGATCCGTGTCATGGGCAACGATGCCTATGTGGCCCTGAACCGAAGCGTGCTGCTGTCGCTCGACGCGGATGAGCGTGCGGGCGTGCTTGAGAATCTGAAGTGAGCCGTGGGCGGGCCGGTCGCGCCGCCGCAGGCTG
The DNA here is from genome assembly GCA_016873375.1 of Phycisphaerae bacterium. Lineage (GTDB taxonomy): Bacteria > Planctomycetota > Phycisphaerae > Phycisphaerales > SM1A02 > SYIB01. Next base: position 1,385 of record VGXJ01000259.1, on the reverse strand, counting down.
ACTCATTTGGGCAGGCTGTCGAGGATCCGAGCCTTCACATCCTGCGGCGTGAAGTCGAAGTGCTCGCGACAGGCCGTGTCGCCGATTGTGCACTCCATGGCTCGCTCTGTCAGCGCGACCAGTCCCGGGAATGCCGGATGCAGCCGATCACGCTGCATGACCGGTCCTTGTTTCACCGGATCCCATTGCACGGGTCCGACGCGGACAGGCTCGCCGGATAGCGTCTCGCCAATCACCCGGGCAAGGTTCAGGACACGCACGAGCGACTTGCCCTTGGCCCACGCAGCGAGCCGCTCATTGAGCGTGGTAAGCGTCGCTTCCTCGGGCAGCTGCATCACGGACATCATTCGACCCTTGGCGGCGCGCATGTCGGGCAGGTTCCCGATGACCAGGGGAACCCCTGCAGCGACGACCCGATCGAGCTGGGAGAGACCTCGCTCGAAGAGCGACGCACGGTCCTCCTCTGATCGGATTGGCGTCTTGCCGATGCCGCCACCACCGTACGCGTACCAGAAGAGGAAGTCGACGGCGAGCAGCAGCGTCGGCTTGGTCTCAAGCGCGCGTGTGATGGCATCCTCGCCGCGCACGAGCGGATCGCTGAAGAACATGCCGGTCGCGTAGTGCGCCACGAGCTCGGTGGTGCCGGGCTTGGCGGCGGCGAGCAGCACATCGCGCATGTCGACGAGCTCGGCCTTGAAGGGCTTGGCGCTGCCGTTGTTGACAGCGACGCCGAAGCCGTCGCTTGCGCTGGCACCCACGATGGCAATGCGCTTGGTGACCGATGGGTCGAACGGTGCGGACGATCCGCTTGGCGCGGCGGCAGCCACGGGCTGGCCATCGGCGCGAAGTGCGCGCGTGGGCGCCGCCCCGGCAAGGATGGCGGCGAGGCAGGCGCTCCACCAGATCGTGCGCGGGAGCCACGGATGGGTTGAGTACGCGGTCACGCCGCCATCCTACGCGCCCGGCATGGTGCGCTCGTGCTCGCCCGCGGGGGGCGAGCATGGTGTTTGCGCCAGGATGCCAGTGGGGTATGTTTTCCGTTCCGGGAGACACGCCAATGCTGAACGAATGGGACGGTGTGCAACGAATGGTGCGGTACGCGGTGGCTGCCGTGGTGCTGTGCCTGTCCGCGGGCGTGCGCGCGCAGTGCCCCGGCGACCTGAATGGCAGTGGTGTGGTGGACGGCGCGGATCTTGGTGCGCTGCTGACCGCTTGGGGAACTTCCGGCGGCGAGTTTGGTGCCGATATCACCGGCGACGGCATCGTGGACGGTGCGGATCTTGGTGTGCTGCTCGTGAAGTGGGGTCCGTGCGTGACCACGCCCGCCTGGGCCACGCTGATCGAGGCGTTCCCCGACCCTGCGGTCGTGACTGACCCCGAGCTCC
>VGXJ01000258.1 GCA_016873375.1 Phycisphaerae bacterium | reverse complement strand
GGATAGCCCGGCACGCCCGGATCCCCGCGAGGGCGGGCGCGGGACAGCACCATGAAAAAGGGGCGCCCGAGTTGGGCGCCCCATGGGGTCGTGGTGCTGGGTCCGGTGGACCGTCGATCAGCCCTGCTTGGCGAGGACTTCGTCCTTGAGGCGATCCGGCATCAGGCGGTAGGTCAGCGGCTCCATGCTGCTGCTGGCGCGACCTTGGGTCATGCTGCGCAGCGTGGTGGTGTAGCCGAAGAGTTCCGAGAGCGGCACTTCGCAGTGCAGCAAGCGGGTCACGCCGCGCATCTCGCTGTCGACGATCGAGCCACGGCGGCTGGCGATGTCACCCGAGACGTTGCCGAAGAACTCGTCGGGAGTCGTGACCACGAGCTTCATGATCGGCTCGAGCAGGGCCGGCTTGGCCTTCATGCACGCTTCGCGGAAGGCCAGCGCACCGGCTTGTTCGAAGGCGATCTGGCTCGAGTCGACGTCGTGGTACGAACCGAAGACCAGCTCGACCTTGACGTTGATCATCGGGAAGCCGCCGATGATGCCGCTCGTCGCGGCCTGGCGCACGCCGTACTCGACGCTCGGGATGAATTCGCGCGGGATCACGCCGCCCGAGATCTTGTCAAGGAACACGACGCCGTCCTTCATCTTCATTTCGCCGGCCTCGGCCTCTTCCGGGGTGATGGGGCTGACGTTCACGGTGGCGTCGCCGAACTGGCCGCGGCCGCCGGTCTGCTTCTTGAAGAGGCCGCGCACGTCCTTCGCGGTGCCGACGATCGTCTCGCGGTAGGCCACGCGGGGCTTGCCGACGTTGACATTGATCTTCATGTCGCGGACAAGCTTGTTGCGGATGATCTCGAGGTGGAGCTCGCCCATGCCGCTGATGATCGTCTCGCCCGTCTCCTCGTTGAAGTTGGAGCGGAACGAGGGGTCTTCGCGACGGATGGTGGTGAGCGCCTCGCCGAGCTTCTTGCGGTCATCGGCCGTCACCGGCTCGATGCTCATGCTGATCACGGGCTCCGGGAACACCATGCGCTCGAGGATGATCTGCTCGTCGTTGTCGCACAGCGTGTCACCGGTGTACGAGTCCTTGAGGCCGACGACCGCCACGATCTGGCCCGAGCCCGTCGAATCGAGGGCGTTGCGGTCCTTGGCGTGCATCTCGTAGATGCGGCTGACGATCTCGCGCTTGCCGTTGCCGGGGTTGGTGACGCGCATGCCCTTCTCGAGCTTGCCCGAGTAGATGCGGATGTACGTCAGGGTTCCGGCCACGTCGGCGACGACCTTGAACACGAGTGCGCTGAAGGGCGCGCTCTCGGTATGCGGTCGCGTCATGCGCTCGTCGGGGTCGCGCGGGTTCACGCCTTCCACATCGTTGCGCTCGGTCGGGTTGGGCAGGAATTCGATGGCGGCGTCGAGCACCTTCTGGATGCCGACGTACTTGAGCGCGGAGCCGCAAAGCACCGGGAAGCACTTCAGCGCGATCGTGCCCTTGCGCAGGGCGGCCTTGAGTTCCTCGACCGTGACCGTGGCGGGGTCGCTCAGGAACTTGTCCGTCAGGTTCTCGTCGAGCTCGCAGATCTTTTCGACCATGCGCTCGCGCCAGACCTGCGCGTCGACCGAGAACTCCTCGGGGATCTCGCCCTCGGTCATCGTCTGGCCATCGTCCTCGGTGTTCCAGCGGATCGCCTTCATCGTGAAGAGGTCGATCACGCCCTGGAAGTCGTTGCCGTAGCCCATCGGGAACTGGATCGCGATGGCGTTGGCGCCAAGGCGGGTCAGGATGCTGCCGAAGGAGAAGTTGAAGTCGGCCCCCATCTTGTCCATCTTGTTGATGAGGCAGCAGCGGGGAACGCCGTAGCGGTCGGCCTGGCGCCAGACCGTCTCGCTCTGGGCTTCCACGCCTTCCTTGCCGTCGAACACGGCGACAGCGCCATCGAGCACGCGCAGCGAGCGCTCCACTTCGATGGTGAAGTCCACGTGGCCCGGCGTGTCGATCAGGTTGACCTTGTACTCGGTGTCCTTGAAGGTCCAGGGGCAGGTCGTCGCGGCCGACTGGATCGTGATGCCGCGCTCCTGTTCTTCCTGGAGGCTGTCCATGGTGGCGGTGCCTTCGTGCACTTCGCCCATGCGGTGGATCTTGCCGGTGTAGAAGAGAATGCGCTCGGTGACGGTGGTCTTGCCAGCGTCGATGTGGGCGCAGATGCCGATGTTGCGAACCTTGGTCAGGTCAATAGCCATGGTGGTCTCGTGTCTTGGAAATGGGGAATCGGGGAGTCTAGCGGCCCCTGTGCCGCCGGGTCAATGCTGGGAAGGGGGCGGCGGTCAGCCCTGCCGGACCAGATCGGCCTCACAGAGTCCCAACGAATCCCAGTGCGGCGCGAGGTCGGACAGCCATCGCCGCCCATCCTGCACATAACCGGCGGTGGGTGCCAGACCCGGCACCTGACGGGTGAAGAACCGGTTCAGGCGCTCCATGCAGAGCTCGCGCACCGTCTTCGCGGCCATGCTGGCCAGGGCGATCGGCAGGTGCGCCGACTCGGCGCCGACATCGAAGCTCACCCTGACGGGCCGATCACCGATCGTGAGCAGGTAGTGCGAGTGCTTCTCGTCCTCGCGCAGCACACGAGGCGATCGTGCGTCGAGCGACCGCATCAGGTCATCGAGGTAGCGCATCCTTCCACCTTGGCGGTCGAAGGCGAGCCACGCCGGCAGGGTTGGATGCGCCGCAAGCGCACCGCGCGCGAACTCCATGGCGGTGCAGAAGGTCAGGTTCGGCTTGAGGGCGCCGGTCGCAAGGTGCGCATTGAGCGCAGCCGGTTCATGGCGCACGCATCGCAGCGCATGCAGCCGTGCGCCGGCCTTCGAGCACGCACGCGCGAACTGTCCCGCACCGATGCCGGCAAGTGCGCGATCGGTCGCCACGGGCAGCGCCACCGCGGGTTCATCATGCGGGAACTGGGCCTCGTCGCCGAGCAGGGCACGCAGCGCATCGTCGTCAACAGCGATCGAGGTGGTGCAGTGAGCCGCCGCGGCGCACGCGAGCAC
>VGXJ01000257.1 GCA_016873375.1 Phycisphaerae bacterium | reverse complement strand
GCGATCGATGTCTGGACCATGGTTCTCGAGATCAGCGTCCTGATGGCGAGCTTCCCCAGCCGCGAGATCGCCGAACGCAGCTGGAAGTACCGCACGCTCGGCTTGGGCTACGCCAACCTCGGTGCCATGCTCATGCAGGCGGGCATCCCCTACGACAGCGATGAAGGCCGTGCGATCTGCGGCGCCATCACCTCGATCATGACCGGCCGTTCCTATGCGCTCAGCGCCCGCATGGCCGGCGAGCACGGCGCGTTCGCCGGCTACGAGGAAAACCGCGAGCACATGCTGCGCGTCATGCGCAACCACTGCGCCGCGGCACACGGTGCTGCGCGAGACTCCGGTGCCTACGAGCAGCTTCGCATCGCTCCGGTGCCGATCGACCACGCGCTCTTCCGCAGCGGCCGCATCAATGTGGCCAACGCCGAAGCCATGCTTGCGGCCTCGTCCGCAGCCTGGGATCAGGCGCTCGAACTCGGCACCGAGTACGGCTACCGCAACGCTCAGGTAACGGTGATCGCCCCCACGGGCACCATCGGCCTGCTCATGGACTGCGACACCACGGGCGTCGAGCCCGACTTCGCGCTCACCAAGTTCAAGAAGCTCGCCGGCGGCGGCTACTTCAAGATCGCGAACCAGTCGCTGCGCCCGGCGCTTCGCTCGCTCGGCTACTCGAACGCGCAGACCGATGACATCCTCACCTATGTCATGGGTACCCTGAGCCTCGATGTGCCGATGGCCGACGAACGCGGCACGATCTCGGCGAGCCAGCCCTCATTCCGGTCGTTCCTGATCGAGGCCGGCTTCACCAACGAGGAGCTCATCACCCTCGAGAACGGCCTGCCGTCGTGCTTCGAGATCGGCTTCGCCTTCACGGCCTGGAGCATGCCCGAGCGTGTCCTGCGCAAGGCCGGCGTGGATGCCGAGCGCGCCAAGGCCGACATGTCGTTCAACGGTCTGCGTGCCCTGGGCCTGAACCGTCGCCAGATCGATGCACTCAACCGCGTCATCTGCGGCACGGGCACCATCGAGGGCGCACCGCAGCTCAAGGATGCGCACCTGCCGGTCTTCGACTGCGCCAACAAGTGCGGCACCATCGGCAAGCGCTTCATCGCCGCCGAGGGCCACATCCGCATGATGGCAGCAGCCCAGCCGTTCATCTCAGGAGCGATCTCCAAGACGATCAACCTCCCCAACGAGGCGAGTGTCGATGAGATCGGCAAGGCCTACCGCCTGTCGTGGGAGCTCGGCCTGAAGGCCAACGCCCTCTACCGCGACGGCTGCAAGCTGAGCCAGCCGCTGGCCACCAAGAGCGATGCAGCCGATCACGCCGAGGAGGCGGATCTCGATGGCCTGCCCGACGAGGCCAAGGTCCCGGCTGCCAATGGCCAGCCGCAGATCATCGAGCGCGTCGTTGAGCGCATCGTCGAGCGCGTGATCGAGCGTCCGTCGCGCCGTCGCCTCAGCGACACGCGCCAGAGCATCACGCACAAGTTCAATGTGGCCGGCCACGAGGGCTACCTCGTCGTGGGCCTCTACGAAGACGGCATGCCCGGCGAGCTCTTCATCACGATGGCCAAGGAAGGCTCGACCATCGGTGGCCTGATGGACTCGCTCGGCACGGCAATCAGCGTCGCGCTGCAGTACGGCGTCCCGCTGCAGAGCCTCGTCAACAAGTTTGCGCACCAGCGCTTCGAACCCATGGGCATGACGCAGAATCGCGACATCCCCATCGCGAAGAGCCTCGTGGACTACATCTTCCGCTGGATGGGCATGGAGTTCATCCAGGGCTACCGTGAACAGAACGCCCCGCACCGCGCCGGCATGGATGCCGGCTCCCACGCTCCCACCGTTGTCGGCGGGGCACGGGATCACGTCAAGGAGGACTCATGGAACGACCGGAACGCATCGTCGCACGCTTCCCGCGCCTCGAGCCACACCGCTTCGGGCGAACTGAATGTTGGGGACCGGATCACCGGGACCCATGGGCAGTCCGACTCGTCGGGGTGTTGCGATGGGGATTCCGAATCGTGCACGCTCGCCTCGGCAGTCGCTGGGAGCGTGACGAACCCGACCGGCGCGAAGGTGATGACCAATGCGCTCGACGCCCAGGCCGCATCCGCCATGGGTGACGCCCCGCCGTGCAGCGTGTGCGGTTCGATCACCGTGCGCAACGGCACGTGCTATCGATGCTTCAACTGCGGCGCAAGCCAAGGCTGCAGCTGATCGAACCATCGGTGACCGGGCGTTCCGGTCACCACCAACCATGCTGGGCGCTTCGCTCCGACGACGCCCGGCAGACAGCGATGGGGGCAGCTGCCCCAAGGAGACCAAGCGGTCTGCAAAGAACGGATCCTCTGAGCACTGGTCAGACAAGCACGGAACGGTGGCGTCTGACCCCCTGAGCGGGTTCATCCCGAGCAGGTGTGGCCGTCCTCGGAGGCACTCCCCCATCGCACTTGCCACAACCCAGGGCCGTAAGGTCCTGTTCCTCCCGGCCCGCCGCAGACCCACCAGCTGCGGCGGGCCCTTTTTTGCGCACACCAATCGGCGTCGCCATCGGCAAGGCCCTTGGCTGCGGCGGGCCAATTCCATCCACGCGCTAGACTCTTGACCTCTCATGCCGATCTCCACTCGACTGCAACCGCGGTACCGCTTCTGGATGGCGCTCTACACAATCATGTGCCTCGCCTTCGGGATCTGGGGGGCGTACGACTACTGGGTCAAGTACCCCGCGATTGAAGCCTCCGCACGCGACTACACGCGCCTGAAGAATCGTCAGGATGAGCTGGCCACCGCTGCCACGAATCGCACGCTGTCCGACGAGGAAACCAAGGAGTACGAGGCGGCCAAGGCCCGCCTGACGGCCGAGTTCGCCGAGCCGCCGACCCCGCCATCGGGCTTCGACAAACCCTTCCAGCTCTGGGGCTACGTCATCGGCTGCGGCGTCATGGGCTTCCCGTGGTGCGCCTGGCTGCTCATCGGTGCCGCCCGCAAGAGGTGGACGCTGCACGAGGATGGGTCGCTCGACACCCCCGAAGGCTCGATCGCCGCAGAGCGCCTCGCCGACATCGACAT
>VGXJ01000256.1 GCA_016873375.1 Phycisphaerae bacterium | reverse complement strand
AAGCCCGTCGAGCAGCTCAAGGGTTGGCTTGGCGTGGGCGAGGGCTTCGATGAACGAGGCTCGATCGTCGCATACAGCACCGCGATCACCGATGCGAAGGCCGGCGAGCCGCAGGCCGCCTGGACGCTCTTGCTCCCGGCGAGCGATCCAAAGGCCCTGGCGACCTCGCTGGGCATGGGTGCCGATGGCGCGTTGACCTTCATGGGCCAGCCGGCGTTCGCATCGCTCTGTGCATCGCACGTGATTGTGAGCCAGACCGCTGCGCTGGCTACTGGCCACGATGCAAAGGGCGGCAGTGCGGCCTCGTTCATGAAGCTCGTCGGCGATGACCTGCGTGTGCGCGTTGACGAAGCGGAGGTGCTGGCGTGGGCCGGCCCCGTCGCGCTCGGCCATGCCAAGACGATGGGCGAGCAGGCGGCGACGATCGCGCAAGCCCGCGCGGCCGAGCAGGGCATGCCGACCGATGGCTTCGCTGGACGGACCGAAGACCTGCAGCGCCTGTCGAGTGCCTTCGTGGGCTCCATCGATCACGGCATCCTGCTTGTGGACATCGATGCGCTTGGTCTGGCCCTGCGACCGATCGCGGTGCTTGCGCCCGAGGGCGCGCTGGCCAAGGCACTCACAGCCGGCGAGGCAGGCCCCGCACCATTTTCGCTCTTGCCCAAGGCTGCGCTCTACGGCGCGCTGTCGATCGATGTGCGTGCCGTCGGTGGTGGCAGTGCGCTGAAGGCGCTCGCTGCGGCGATCGATCCGACCGGTGCGGTGCTCCCCGCGTGGATCTTGGATGCGGCAGATCTCGTTGATGGAGTGCAGCTCGGTGCGTACCCGAGCAAGCTCGGCGTGATGGCCGGCGGCCTGCTGAATGACAGCAGCCTTGTGGTGGTGACCAAGGATCCTGCCGCAGTGGCGGGGATCTTCAAGGATCGCCTGATGCAGATGGGTGGCGTGGCGGGTGGTCTCAAGCTCACCCCAAGCTGGGAGGATGCGCGCACGCTGAAGGACGGCACCACGGCAGCGGCATTCGAGCTCAAGCCCGAGCCGGTCGCTGACGATGGGCAGGCGCGCGAAGCTGCGGCAGGGGCGATGCAGATGCTGGCGACGCAGGCGATCTTTGGCAATCGCGGCATGCATGGCTTCGCTCGCACCGGCAGCGGTGGCCTCGTCGTCACCTACAGCCAGCGACCCGATGTGCTCACGCGCGCGACCGATGCCCAGGCCGGCCGCGGTGCGACGCTCGCCGATGACGCGGTCGTGAAGTCGATGATGCAGTGGATGGTGGCGAAGCCGGATGTCGTGGGTTTCCTCGGCGTTGGGCAGCTGTTCAAGGCGGCACGCCAGATCGCCGGTTCCTTCGGTGCCGGTGCCGACATGCTGCCGCCCGTCCCGAGCCGTTCGGAACCCATTGGTGTGGCACTCGATGTCCGCGGTGGTCGCATCGAGGGTGCCGTGGTGATGCCCACGGTGCTGCTTGCGGCGATGGTCGAGTTTGCCGCGAATCGGGCTGCTGGACCCGGTGGCGAAGGTGCCGCGCCCGCATCCGACGATGGCGAGTCTGCGCCGTGAGCGAGTCGATGGCTCACGCACGGCGCGTGCGCGCGGCCGCGACATCGTGGAGAGTGCGCGGCGGTGAGTTGCGGCTCGAGCCGGCGCCGCTCCTGATGGCGGTCCTCAACTGCACGCCTGACTCCTTCAGCGATGGCGGGCTCTGGAGCGGCGACCGGGCTGTCGAGCATGCACAAGGGTGTGTGCGCGCGGGGGCCATGATCATCGATGTCGGTGGCGAAAGCACGCGGCCTGGCGCTGAGCGCATCGATGCGCCCGAGCAGATTCGACGGACGCAGGGGGTGATCCGTGCACTGGCAGCATGGCTGCACGCCGAAGGTCGCAGGGAGGTGGCGATCTCGATCGACACCACGCGCGCCGCCGTGGCGCGGGCAGCACTCGATGCAGGGGCGTCGATCATCAATGATGTGAGCGCGTGCACCGAGGATGCGGAGCTTGCGCCGCTCGCGGCTACTGCGGGCGCTGGCCTGGTGCTCATGCACCGCGTGCTCGATCCGACGCAGGATCGGTGGAGCCACGAGCACCGGACATCGCTGGTTGGCGGTGACATCGTTGATGCTGTCGCCGCTGGGCTGGCGATCCGCGTGGCATCGGTGGTTGCATCAGGCGTACCGATGGAGGCGATCGCCATCGATCCAGGGCTCGGGTTCGGCAAGACCGTGAAGGAGAACCTCTCGCTGATCGCCGGCACCGCACGATTCGTCTCGATGGGCCACCCTGTGCTGGTGGGAGCCAGTCGCAAGAGCTTCATCGGTGCCATCACGGGCGAGCCGGATCCTTCACGCCGCGTGGCGGGTTCGGTGGCGCTGCATCTGCAGGCCGCGGCCGATGGTGCGCACCTTCTTCGGGTGCATGATGTTGCCGAGCACGCGCAGGCTCTGGCGGCCTGGCGCGCACTTCGCGAACGTCGCTGATTCCACTGGAATTGCTTGGGGATCCAAGACCGTGGGCAGGGCTACACTTTCGCCTCCCCGAACGGAACCTTCGACCAAGCACGGAGCACCTGAACCATGGCTGGACAGAACACGATGACCTTCACCGACGCGAATTTCCAGCAGGAGGTCCTCGACAGCGAAACCCCGGTACTGGTCGACTTCTGGGCCGAGTGGTGCGGTCCGTGCCGCATGCTCGGACCGACCATCGATGAAGTGGCCAACGATTACGCCGGCAAGGCCAAGGTCGGCAAGCTCGATGTTGACTCGAGCCGTGACTGGGCGATGAAGCTCGACATCCAGAGCATCCCCACCGTCATGATCTTCAAGGGCGGGAAGCTCGCCAAGAAGTTCGTCGGCATCGTGCGCAAGAGTGATCTCGCCGCTGCGCTCGACAGCGCGATGTGATCGAGGCCGCTGGCGCGTGGACTTGGTCCGCGTGCTGGCCTTCGCGCAGCATTGACTGGCGCATCATCGGCTTGCACCCGCATCATGATCCACCGACCGCCGCGTCCATTCAGGGTGCGGCGGTTCAGTTATGAGCGCCTCATGATGGTGTGCGGGGAAGTCGCGCCGCCGCTTGCCGCA